>NZ_JBXKMX010000106.1:0-21078 GCF_056992975.1 Ectobacillus sp.
TTGCACAAGATGTATATTCCTACGAAGGTGGGGGAAAGCAGCTAAAGGAAATGGGAGCGATTTTTACTAATGGATTAAACGGTCAAAAAGCACGGTTAAAATTACTAGTCGCACTTGAGGTTGCATCGACAATTGAGGACATTCGCAAATTATTTCATCAATGAGGGTAACTTATTTTAGTAGGCAGCAAGATAAAAAAACGTAGTCTAGAGGAGAAGAACAGCCATCTCTCTTTAATCTACGTTTTTTTGGTGAACTTATTTATTTTTGGTGAGCAATCGTTTTTGCAATTTGGTCACCATGAAATCTTCCGTTTTCAATAAAAATTTCATTGGCATCGTTTCCCGCAGCAATAACCCCCGCAATAAATATACCTTGTACATTTGTTTCCATTGTTTCCTCATTATATGCAGGCCGTCCAGTTTCTGGATCGATGCGTACACCCATATTTAATAAAAAGCTATGATCAGGGTGGTAGCCAGTCATGGCAAAGACAAAGTCATTATTAATTGTTACCTCTTCACCATTCACAATATATGTTAACGTATGTTCTTCAATTTCCTTTACGTTTGCTTGAAACACCATCTTAATCACGCCGTTACGAACTAAGGATTCAAACTCTGGTAAAACCCATGGTTTAATACTAGGAGAGTATACCTCACCGCGATATAATACCGTAACATGTGCTCCGCTCTTCACAAGCTCTAGTGCTGCATCAATACTTGAGTTTTTTCCCCCAATGACAACAACATCCCGGTCAAAATATGGATGAGCTTCTTTAAAATAGTGAAACACCTTTTCTAACTCTTCACCAGGAACGTTCATATAGTTTGGATGATCATAATACCCTGTGGCAATAATTACATGATTTGATTCATACACACAACTATTTCCGTCACGTTTTGTAGTGTGAACATGAAATAATCCATTTTCTTGCTTCCAAACAGCGTTAACTTCTTCAAACGCTTGAATGCGAATTTGTTTCCGTTTCACTACTTCTCGATAGTATGCAAGCGCTTGATTACGTACAGGCTTCCGGTTTTCTGTAATAAAGGGTACTCCGCCGATTTCTAAGCGTTCGCTCGAAGAAAAAAACGTTTGATGAGTGGGATACCGATAGATTGCATTAACAATATTCCCTTTCTCAATCACTAAAGCATTAATCCCAATTTCTTGCATGGATAGTGCTGCCGCTAGACCACACGGTCCTCCGCCAATAATAATTACTCTTTCTTTTTGCATGTTTCTATCACTCCCTACCATAAATACCAACAATAATTATGACACGAAAAGAATTATCTGTCCAAAAAGAAAAAACCTACTTACGTAGGGTTAAGAGATATACTCTATATGTATCTAATATATTACTTCCATTTCATAGTGCCATCATTTGTGTTACTACAAAAATAAATAATAAAATGGTGAGTGAAATGCCGTAAAATCCATAGAACCATACACGATCCCCTCTTGATTCCAAACCAAAAAACATATCTAAGCGCTCAATAAGAGTAATTACTTTAACTTGATGTCTAGGTTTTTCATCCACGTAATGAGACGGTAGTACAACTGATTGATTATACGCAGCTTTCATTCTCTTCTCCCCTTTTCTTCGTACAAGTGTTCTCCTTATGAGAAAAGTATACCATGAAGAGTAGAAACGAACAAGTGTTCTTTTTTGTTTTATTAAAAAAAATAGACCACTGCAAAGTTTCTGCGCAACGGTCTATTTGAGTCTCTTCCGTTCCTATGTAAAAATAAATTAAACCCAGCCTCTAAAACGACTTGCTTCTGCCATCTTACGAACACCAATCATATAAGCAGCTAAACGCATATTAACCTTTCGTACTTGTGCCGTCTCATAAATAGAATTAAATGACTTTACCATAACTTTCTCAAGACGTTGTTCTACCTCTTCCTCTGTCCAGTAGTAGCCTTGATTATTTTGTACCCATTCGAAATAGGAAACAGTAACTCCACCAGAGCTAGCTAGAACATCTGGAACGAGTAAAATACCGCGATCCGAAAGTATCTTTGTAGCCTGCAGCGTAGTAGGTCCATTTGCCGCTTCCACTATAATTTTAGCTTTAATATTGGCTGCATTTTCTTCTGTAATTTGATTTTCTATTGCCGCTGGGACAAGGATATCACAATCAAGTTCTAGTAATTCTTTATTCGTAATCGTATTTTGAAACAATTTAGTAATCGTACCAAAACTATCCCGACGATCAAGTAAGTAATCTATATCTAGTCCCTTAGGATCATACATTGCTCCGTATGCGTCTGAAATTCCAATTACTTTCGCACCTGCATCATGCATAAATTTCGCTAAATAACTTCCTGCATTTCCGAATCCTTGCACAACAACCCGAGCACCATTTACGTCAATACCACGTTTCTTTGCAGCCTCACGAATCATAATGGTAACTCCCTTGGCCGTAGCAGTTTCACGACCGTGTGATCCACCTAATACAATTGGTTTACCTGTAATGAATCCCGGTGAATTAAATTCATCAATCCGACTGTATTCATCCATCATCCAAGCCATGATTTGTGAATTTGTATATACATCTGGAGCTGGAATATCTTTTGTAGGTCCTACAATTTGACTAATGGCGCGAACGTATCCTCTGCTTAATCGTTCAAGTTCTCGAAAAGACATATCACGCGGATCACAGACGATTCCACCTTTTCCTCCGCCGTATGGTAGATCTACAATTCCACACTTTAAGCTCATCCATATTGAAAGTGCCTTGACTTCATTTTCAGTTACATTTGGATGAAAGCGTATTCCACCCTTAGTTGGACCAACTGCATCATTATGTTGAGCACGATAGCCCGTAAAAATTTTAACATGTCCGTCATCCATTCGAATGGGGATTTTTACGGTCATCATACGAATAGGTTCTTTTAACAACTCATATACTTCTTGCGGATAGCCCAGTTTTTCTAGTGCTTCTTTTATTACAATTTGAGTTGATTGTAACAATTTTAAATGCTGTTCTTGTTGTTGCTTTTGATCCTGATTCTCGGCTACCATGATTAACCCCCTACTTTTCTATTCTTTCACATTGCTTGAGTATACACGGATACATTTGGAATGCACAAACGAATACCACTATACATTCTAGATTTGCATAGCCTGCTTGTAAACGATTACAATTAGGCTGTGCAAATCTAATAAATAGCCTTACGTGGAGCGATGCCTTACCATGACATAAACAGCCTCAACTTTATGAGTTGAGGCCATTGTTTGCAACAAAATAAGAATAAATTTGTTCAATTGCTCGTTCCTTCATTAATTCTTTTCCATATTCAACCAAACGATAGATCGTTATAGTAGCTGAATTACCGTATTCAGCTAAAATTGCAATCATATTTTCCTTGTTAAGTATCATATCTTCCTCTAACAGAACATAAAATCTATCTTGAAACGAATATAATTTTCCGCCCATAATCCCTAATGAATGGAGTCTGTTCGCTAGCGCAATCACATCGTCTAGTGAAGAAAATTCATATAATATATCATCGCTTTCATCTAGCGTAACCTGCATTTCAATAAATTCATCACTAAAATCTTCTTCTAAATCGTCCTCTAGACGCTCCTTCGTTACGATAACAATCATGCCTTGTGCTTGTAATGAAAAAACTTCAACAGCAATTGGACCATCTGCTTCAAACCCAAGCTCACGATTTGCCTCCTGCATCATATCACGAAACAGTTGCTGTACTTTCGGAGCATTTTTCCATAAATCTTCTTTGGTCAAACCCCGTTCCATTAAATCATCAAACGTTAGAAATATTTTAATTTTGTTGTAATTTAGTCGTTCCAGCCTCATCCCATACCCTCCTAACATCAACAGCAGCATCTAAATTAGTATATGAAAGAGAAATGGGATGGTTCATCATAACATTTGTGACATCCACCGATCCCATTCTTCTTTCGTTATACCTACCATATATTCCTGCAAAGCTTCTTTTTCTTGACTAGGCAGCATCGTGAATGCAGATCCTCCAAGGCCAACCGTTAGAAATTTATACGTTTCTCTGAGACGGTTCGCCAATTTAATTGTGGGCACTACATTCTTTTGAAGTGTACAAGAGAAAAAAGCGAACTTCGGATTTACTTCCTCTATTACGATATCAATATCAGATTCGACAATACTCGTACCAAAGTAGATGACCTGATACCCTTTTCTTCTTAGATAAATAGTAAAAATTAAAAGGCCAAGTTCATGAGCTTCACCGGGACCACAAACCGCAATTGCCTTAGGAAGAACTGTGTTTACTGGTAGATTGTGATAAATCATTCCAATGCGAGATCGAAGAAAAGATGTAGCATAATGTTCATGTGCACTTGTAATTTTATGATTCTCCCACATCTCTCCGACCTTAATCAATACTTTAGAAATAATATCCATCATTACCTTATCGACGGAAAAAATACTAAATGATTCATTTAAATATTCATGAGCTTTAATTTCATCAAATTGTAGCAGAGAATGGAGAATAGAGTCAATTAAAATTTCAACACGGCTATCTTCTTTATTGAATAATTGCGTATTTAATTGATTGCTTTCTAATAAGCTGACCGCTTGACCAATCGTAAACCCTTCATTTACTTTCTCAAGAAGCCACTTAAGTATTTTAACATGTTCTTCCGTATAAAGCCGATGTCCTGCTTCGTTTCTTTTCGGAGCTATTATTTGATATCTTCGCTCCCATGCACGTAACGTCCCCGGTTGAATACCAAGCATATTCGAAACTGCTTTAATGTTATATTTTCCTTGATAAGTTTCCATATCTATGTCCCCACTTTACCAAACGTATCAATTGTCATTAGCTTTTATTGTAAGTAAACATACTTCTGATGAAGGATACCGATAGGGAATATACGATGAACTGTATCCGTTACTACAAAATAACTTCGTGTGATCTAACAAATTGATCCCTCCTTCAAATGATGGATTTTTTGTATATCCACTTAAAATGAGTGAAATTCGATCACTTGCAGTCACTTTATTCGCAATGCTACTATCGTGACAAGCGAGAATACGAAATCCAGTTTCTTCTGCATCGCTTAAAGCCAAATCGAGTCGATCTCTACCTAACGAAACGTCATCTACACCAAGAAGAACAAGTAATTCTCCACTACTTGATTCAAACATCGCACGGGTATTATCGAGTATCGTTACATTATGATCGAGCAAAAGTGCATCGAGATCATGTGCATCGCCTTCATAATCTTTTTCTCCCCATACAAAGTAGATAGGACCAACCTTCCTTAGCAATTCAATATTTTGTGAGACTCGTTCCAAAGGCACTCCCTTATCTGTCACGTTTCCTCCAATGACAACAAAATCCGCTATACCTATTGCCTGTTCCACTATAGAGGGTGACACGAGACGCTGATGAATATCCGAAATATAAAAAATAGAAATCTCCCCAAAGCTATTAGGAAAGTCTTCACATATTATAGTTTGCTTTCGAACCGTTACTTTTTGTACTGCTTTATATTGATAGCAAATCATTATAGAACCTAATAGAACTATTGCAACAAACCCAACCATAACATACCCCTTATATTTATCTTATACATACCATATTAAATAACCTATACAGATAATAACACATTCATGTATCAAAGATAAAAGACAATGGACTGTACTTAATAAATAAACCTTCCTTACTGCAAGGAAGGTTTATCATAACACCAATCACTTATAAAAACGATTACCGCGATGGGATTTTTAACACTTGTCCAACTGTTACACTTTTATTTTGAAGTGAATTATTTTTTAGTATAATTGAAACGCCGTCATCATTAGGAAAGTAAAACTTGGCAATGCTCTCCAACGTTTCTCCGTCCGTAACTTTATGAAAAGTAAATGTACCCGTTTGATTTGATTGTTTGGGCTGTTCTGTTTGTACACTTTTCTTTTCAAAAAAAATTTCTTCAAATATTTTTGAATTTTGCTGTAATTCTTTTTGCTTTTGAACGATATAACGATTTGTAAAAAAATAAACAGCAACTGGTAATAGAATAAAAACGGCAACAAGGAAACGGATAAACAAGTATTGGATATGACGTTTCTTTTTTTTCGCATCTCGTTTTCTATGTACCTCATTTCTTGGGGGTAAAGATTGTATTTCGTCTTTTTTCTCTTCTTGTAACGATGATGCAGATTCAGACATGTTCTTCTCCCTCCCTTGTTTTTCTTACATATAACCCCATAATAAAATCCACAAGAAAGTGTGCAAAAATAGTAACGAGGATATTCCCAGTCCATAAAAATAAAGTACCGAATACCACGCTTATAAATAATACAAAAATGAATAAAAATGGCTTTTTTAAATAGCGGATATGTAAGACTGCAAAAATGATACTAGCATATACGAGCCCCACCTTCGTTTGTACAATACCACGAAATAATAATTCCTCCGAAGTACCTATTAGTAAAGTTAAGAAAAAAAGATGTGGTATGCTAATGCCACGAAATATTCGATCATTTATCCCACCGTCATCAAGCCATTCTTCTGGCAATAATTTCGTATATGCTAAATCTATCAACACAATTATACAAGCAATGCCCCCACCTAAAATTATAATCTCTTTTGGATTCCACACAAACATTAAATAGAGAACGGTAACATCATGAAATAGCATGTATGATAAAAAAATGGTAAGAGCGATAATTATAGCTTGTGTAATATACAAATTTAAGCGAAGTTCACGTTCCGACATTGCTTCTTTTACTTTCTGCTCTTTATTCATGTTTCCTCCATAGATTTGGGTAAAGCAAATGCTGTAACTCTAATTTCCAATCCATACACTCCATGATTGTAGCATTATCATTTTCACAATAATTAGCAATGTCTATCCCACACCTATCACAGCAAGGGTTTGGTTTTTCCTCCAGTGTATAATCAAAGAGCTGCAACAATCCTTCACGTCTACATCCCTTAATCTCAAGCCATCTTTGCATGTCTTGTAATTTATCAATCTTTGTCTGAAGCAACGACGTAGCTGCCGTTACTAATACTTCCCTGACGTTAGCTCCAAGCTTATTTTTATCCAACCCTTCTTCCGTTATTACACCAAGTTTTTCTAGTTGAAAGTACAAAAACCGCCAATGTTGCTCTGTGAATTCAAACGTATTTCGAGCCACTTCTTCTGCTTGATCTACAGATATCAGACTTTCCTTCTTTTGTTCTATGCTCCTTAAAAAATTTGTAATTCGTTCATTACTTGGGAGTTCATCTGCTATCAAATGCATCGGTCCTTCATGATCCATCGGCGAAAGTAGAATAATGGCAACACTCTTCTGCCCATCACGCCCTGCTCTCCCAATCTCTTGTAAATAGGATTCGATATTGGAAGAATATTGAAAATGTATAACATAACGTATGTTCGGTTTATTAATCCCCATTCCAAAAGCACTTGTACATGATATAATCCGTAACTGATCATTGATGAACTGCTGCTGAATTAGCATACGGTCTTCTTGCTCCATCCCCCCATGATAATGAGAAACGCCTGCTATTCCTTCTTGTCGTAAATAATGGGCGATCGCCTCTGACCAGTACCGACTCGAACAGTATATAATTCCAGGGCCTTGTAATTTCTTTACATAATCAAGTAAGACTTTCTTTTTTTCTTCTATCGATTCAACCTTATTAACACAAAGGGCAATATTGGGTCGGTCAATCGAAAATAGGTGCATCCTGACATCGGTTAAACATAAGCTACTTACAATATCCTCTAACATAGGCTGCGTTGCTGTAGCTGTTAGTGCAAGAACAGGAGGATTACCTAGATTTTTCACAACTCGGTATAGACGCTGATAATCTGGACGAAAATCATGACCCCACTGTGATATACAGTGGGCTTCATCTACTACGAATAAGGCTACTTGAATGCGTTGCAGCGTCAGAACAAATTGCGTGGATTGTAACATTTCTGGTGAAGCAAATATGAATTTATACCTATGTATACGGCGCATTGCTGCTTGTTTTTCTTCGAACGTACGAAAACTATTAAAGGCTATTACTCGTTTTTCGCCAATCATACGCAACTGGTTTACTTGATCTTCCATAAGTGATAGTAACGGAGACACAATGACAACGGCTCCATCTAGTGCATATGCAGGTAGTTGATACGTAATTGACTTCCCACCGCCCGTAGGGAGCATTGCAACGACATTATGCCCCGCTAGTAAATCAATAATAATCTCCTTTTGTCCTGTACGAAACGTAGCATACTTGAACTTTTCCTGTAGCAATGCTTCAAGATTCACTGGCTCCTCCTAACGCTGCGAGTACTAGACGTATGGAGAAATAATCAATATCTGTACCTACATACTCTTTAAGTACACGTAGCTTTCTCGTATTCACTTCCCGAATTACAGTACGAATTCGCTTTAACTTATCATCTGATACAAAACGATCTACTTGAAACGAAGGCACATGCATTGCTATTTCCACTAAATGATCTTCTATCGTATTTTGTTTCAACCCACGCAAGCTAGCCATTTCTTCTATTCCTCTCCCGTTTTTCCATAGCATGTACGTTTTTTGTGCAGACATGCTTAATAATGTGGCAAAATCATCACGTTCAGGAATTAATTCCTTTAAAAGAGAGAACTCATTATCTTGTTCCATACGTGATATCAGATAATGAAGGGTTCCAAGAAACGACATATGTGCTTGAAATGAATCTTCACAATAGTATAACGCGAGTTGCTCACTAGTGAGTCCAACGCGATGTGTACCTGTTAAACGAAAAACAAACTTAGCTGCATCCTCATCTGGTAGTGCACCTAGCACTTTAAGGATTTCCTCATAAAGCTTATCCCTGACCTGTTCTCTCGAATATGGAAGAGAAAATAAGAATGTTCTCACCCAGGATGTAGTGTCATGGTCTTGCTGTACAGGCAGAAACGACGTATATGTTTGTAAATGAGAAACGGTTTGTATAAGTAAGGATAACCGCTTCCACACGACTTCTGTTATATCTTTATATACAAAGCCATTTAACTTGGGAGGAAAAGGGGTAACATGAAGAGCCTGTGTAAGCACTGCTTCACCTGATGAAGAAAGCAAAAAAGTATTTTCTTCAATTTTCACAATGTGATTTAGGTTTAATAATTGATGAATTAGCTCATCATATACGTGTCGACTTAGTTTTTTATAGATTCCGAACAAAAAGGATAATCCATATACCGTCCCATCTTGTAGGGTTTGTGAAGAACGCTTTCCCTTTAAAAGATGATAAATAGAAGCAGTCGTCCGTTCACCATTAATTTTTCTAAGCCCATACAAAATCGTATGTGAAAGTTGCAAAGCAAACTCCCCTTTTCTACATCATATATCTATATTGTAACAAAAAAAAACAAGTATCGTCATAGTAGGAAAATTGAGAGCGCTTAAAAAACATGTCGATTTTATAACAAAACATATATTTTCCACGAGTTTTTAATTGAAAAGTTGAAGAAACCGTTTTACAATAGGTTTAGAATTTCTTTCATTAGATTTTTCTGAAAAACATTTGATACATATTATTAGGAGGTTTTCAAAAATGGCAAAGTATACTATCGTTGATAAAGAAACATGCATCGCATGTGGAGCTTGTGGAGCATCTGCACCAGACATTTATGATTATGATGATGAAGGTCTAGCATTCGTAACATTAGATGAAAACAAAGGAATCGTTGAAATTCCTGACGTTCTTCTAGATGATATGATGGACGCTTTTGAAGGTTGTCCAACTGATTCAATCAAAGTTGCTGAAGAACCATTTGATGGCGACGCTACAAAATTCGAATAATATTGTAAAAAAAAGCGTTATTCCAACTAGGAATAACGCTTTTTTTATGTAAAGCAAAAACGACCGAACTATACATTCAGTCGTTTAATTATGGTAATTAAGCATTTTTCATTTTTAGACTCATCCAAACCTGTAATCGGCTAATAAGAAGAACAGCCACTACAGCAATGAATACTCCCTTAATAATATTAAATGGCAATATGCTTGTAATAATGAGTTGTTTCATTCCTGCACCAGACATTGCAGGTGAATTTAAAAACCATGTGTACGCAGGCAAAATGAGGTAATAATTCAATACACTCATACTGACCGTCATAATTACTGTCCCAATAACAAGGCCTGTTGTTAACCCTTTAACAGAACGATATCTTCGGTACAAATACGCTGCTGGCAAAATGAAAATGCATCCTGCAATAAAGTTAGCAATCTCCCCAACCGGTACACCTGTTAAGCTTCCTTGGATACCATAATACAAAACATTTTTCGTAGCTTCTACGATCATCATAGCAACTGGTCCAAACATAATCGCTGCCACTAGAGCTGGTACATCACTAAAATCAATTCGTAAAAATACGGGAAATCCCGGAAATGGAAAATCCAACATCATAAGTAAGTAAGCAATACTACCTAACATCGCTACAGATACCATTTTTGTTACGTTTCTGTTCTTCATTTTTCTCTCTCCCTTTTCCTCCGATCTTCTTTTGGAAAATGGGATGGTCCTTATCGTACTTATAGAAAATCCCCTTTTCAGTATGAAAAGGGGAGAATTTACAGTACGGTAAATAACGCTCTCATAAATATAATGATAACGCCGAACCTCCATCTTCTCCCATCCAGACTGTACTGTCGGCTTCGGAATCTCACCGAATCGTGCCAAATAACGGCTCGCGGGCTTAAAAGCATATTGCTCTCACACCGCCGGTAGGGAATTGCACCCTGCCCCGAAGATAGATCGATATTTGATTTTATGAGTTAATTATACAATATTCCGCATAAATTGTGAAGAAAAATGTCTGATTTTTATACCATTTCATTGAAGTGACTACTAATTTCGATTATACTTATGTCCTAAAGTTATATACAGGCCATTGCCTTAACTTGGCTTTGTTTATTTAGTCTATAGTCTGATTTTTCTCATTTCATACTTATTAAAGGGGGATGCTCTCATGGCATTTGAAAACAGGATTGTTGAGGCTTTTATCGAAATTCCAACAGGCAGCCAAAATAAATATGAATTCGATAAAGAAAAAGGTGTTTTTAAATTAGACCGTGTACTTTTCTCTCCTATGTTTTATCCAGCTGAATACGGATATATAGATCATACATTAGCAAATGATGGTGATCCATTAGATATTCTTGTTCTCGTCACGAACCCAACTTTTCCTGGCTGCGTCATTGATGCACGTGTAATTGGGTTTTTAAACATGATAGATGGCGGAGAAGAGGACTCAAAGCTCATAGCGGTCCCAACTGAAGATCCTCGTTTTCAAGATGTTACGTCATTAGATGATGTTCCGCAGCATAAATTAAAAGAAATCTCCCATTTCTTTCAAACATACAAAGATTTACAAGGGAAAAAAACAGAAATAGGCGCATGGGAAGGTGCAGAAGCTGCTTCTTCACTGATTGATGATTGTATAGCTCGGTACAAAAGAGCACAAGAATAACAATAATTTGTGGATGTTGTAAACTCATTTTAGCATATACACTGGTGTTTATAAATTCAAAGTGCTAGTATGTTATATGGTGAAGAAACGGCAGTTCTTTGTTGGAGGAAATGTCATGAAGAAAACGCAAAAACAGACTGTTTATCAGTTTATGAAGAAAAGTCTGCGTAAGGAATATTTTTATTTAAAAAGAGATTTATTGTTATATTGTCCAGTTGAACTAGGAGAATTTTCAACAAATGCGTATTACGCTTCACTTGATAAGGACGGCATTAGTATTTATCAATATGATAAAAAAGTAGATAATCGTATTAAATTATTAGAAAGACATCCTTGGAAAACATGGAATCATGTAAAAATTGATCATTTCTTTAAAAAATCAGAATTTGTTTTTCAAGGTCAATCAAATCGAATTTTTTATTTTTTAAACGATGGAAAATCAGTTCAAGAAATCATTGCGAACTACACTGCTATTGAAGTAGAAGTAGCCACCAGATCCTTTTGGCGAAAGTTGCCAGGATATCGGTCACTTTCTCCGATAAATATGTATGTAGCATCGATATTTTACGCTGCGATTCCATCGTATATTCTCAAGCTGCTTCTTCCATATATCATTCAAAAATTATTCTTTGCAATTTCTGTTTTCACGATGCTACTCGGACTGCTTTGCTTGGTCATCGGACTCATTGACCCGACAATTGTACTTTGGAAACAAAAAGACAAAACACGAAAAAAAGTTTTATATTATTATAGCTATATCATGATTACCGGATTTATTTGTATTTTTATTTTTTGGTAATACATACTAACGACTTAAAAACAGACCATCAATGGGAGGATGGTCTGTTTTCTTGTTATCATTAGTTAGTATTATCATTCTATACTTGTCCGCATTCCTTGTATACGCAGCTGCTGAGAAGGATAGATTGTATCATTCTGCAAATGATTTATGCTTTTTAATTCTCGAACAGTCACACCGAACTTTGCAGCGATGCTACGCAGTGTATCTCCTTTTCTCACAGAATAAGATGTAGATGACACTATTTCTGATGGTACATTTCCTAATACACGAAGTGGATTGACTGCATTTGTTTTTGCTACATTCCAAGCACCTTTATGTACTTCAAAATGGAGATGAGCCCCGTGTGATAAACCGGTGTTGCCTACCTCACCAATTTTTTGTCCACTTTGAACAACTTGTCCAACTGTAACAATGCGTTTACTTAAATGTGCATAAATCGCCTCATATCCGTTCGAATGACGAACAAAAATAACATTGCCATAACTCTTACTATAATACGATTTTGTCACCTTCCCCGAACTAGCAGCTAGAACAGCAGTCCCAGCTGTTGCAGCAATATCGATTCCGTAGTGATGTCCATTTCGCGTTCCAAAATAATCGCTTATAACACCCGATACGGGCCATGTCCATTTGGTTTCTGCCTTTGTTTGAACCGGCAAAATGAATACGAAAATGAACACGAGCTTCAACCATTTCATCTAATATCCCTCCTAAAGCTCACCGTATTAGTTTGCTCATTAAGTCAAACTAGTATACAGATTTACAAAAGGAAACACATACTTTACTTATCAATTAGAGGTTTCTTCCTCTTTGCTCCGAAATACAATTGCACTTCTTTCGTACTCTACATCCTTAACACCAAGTCTTGCATTAATGACTCGTGCTACCGCGAATAAATAATCTGATAGACGATTCACATACTTTAATACGTTCTCGTTAATAGCATCTGCTTTTTTCAGTGAAACAATCTCACGCTCTGCCCGTCTTGTAATCGCTCTTACAATATGTATAGCACTAGAAGCTGGAGACCCACCCGGTAATATAAATCGTTCGAGTGGTGGTGCCTCTTGAATATACACATCAATGCGTTCTTCTAGGAAAGTAATCATGTCTTCCGTAACTTTATAAGGGATTTTATTATTGACAACTGCTAAATCTCCACCGCAATCAAATAATTCATGTTGCACCTTTTCAAGCTCTTTATATAAATCAGAAAATACTTCATCTTTCAAGAGTGTCATCGCTTGCCCTAAAAACGAATTGACCTCATCAATTGTTCCATACGCTTCTACACGAGCATGATCTTTATCCACTCGCCCCCCTATTAAGCTCGTCTTACCTTCATCACCGGTTTTTGTATACAATTTCATTTATACCCCTACCCTTCTCATGCAATGATAGTTTACAATTTTCTAGAAGTAATGCACGTACTCCTTTATTTTATCTGTATTTTCTATACTTC
Organism: Ectobacillus sp.; assembly: GCF_056992975.1. Lineage (NCBI taxonomy): Bacteria > Bacillati > Bacillota > Bacilli > Caryophanales > Bacillaceae > Ectobacillus > Ectobacillus sp. The sequence continues at coordinate 13,758 of NZ_JBXKMX010000106.1, forward strand.
GCATCTTTCACTACCTAATTACACACAAAAAGCTCTTACGATTGCTTTGCTAAAGCAATCGTAAGAGCTTTTTGTTATCTACCTATATGCTTAGGCAAAAAAATCGAAAACGTTGTACCTTCGCTTACTACGCTATGCACAGAAATATGACCGCCGTGCGTTTCAATTATATTTTTTGCTATAGCTAAGCCGAGCCCTGTTCCGCCTGTCTTTCCACGGGTTCTCGCTTTATCCCCTTTATAAAAACGTTCAAAAATAAAGGAAACATCCTCTTCAGGAATTCCAATACCAGAATCCTTTACTTCAAAAGTCACTCCCTTAGCATCTTGATCAATGATTAGGAGAACTTCCCCGCCTTCATTAGTATGTCGAACGGCGTTATCAATTAAATTAGTGAACACCTGCTCCATACGATCCGGATCAAATGAAATCTGTTTCACGTCAGAACGATAGACGGCATGTAATTCAACTGATTTTTCCTTCACAATTCCTTGAAATTTACGAATGATTTTTTCTACAAAAGGAACAACTTCAATCACTTCCCAATGTAATTCTACTACTCCACTTTCCATTCGGGCCAAATCAAGCAAATCATTAACTAAACGTCCTAATCGAACCGATTCATCATATATAATTTGAATAAACTCATGTACTTCTTCCTTAGTAGAAACAATATCGTCTAGAATGGCTTCGCTGTATCCCTGCAACATAACCATCGGTGTTCGCAATTCATGAGACACATTTGCAATAAAATCTTGTCTCATCTTTTCCAACCGTCGTTCTTCCGTCATATCACGAAGTACGGCAACTGCCCCACGCACATTCGTTTGATTGTATAGTGGTGTCATAAGTACAACATAATTACCATTTTGAAAATTCACTTCCACGACTTGCTGCTGCTCACTTTGAACAACTCGGTGAAATAAATTTGTCAGAACATCAGGGATATGACCTTTCGTTTCCAATGCTTTGTAGTCTTCATCCAAAAGTTTTACAAAGCGCTCTGCAGGTGGGTTGATCATAACTGCTTCCCCATCATGATTAAGAGTAATTACGCCATCTGCCATACTACTTAAAATGCTTGATAAATGTTCCTTCTCTTGCTGCAAGGCGTTAATATTAAACTTAAGCTGCTTCCCCATCTGATTAAGAGCCGTAGCAAGCTCACCTATTTCATCTTGTGATCGGGCCTTTGCTTTTACATCAAATTTCCCACGTGCAACTTCAAAGGCGACCTCCCTCATTTTTCGCAATGGAGCAGTAATTCGTGTTGATAGAAAAAATGCAAAAAAAGTCGTCAGGATTATAGCAATGCCTGCTGATAAAAAAATGAAATCTGTTGCCTTATCCATCGCCTGATTTGAAACCTGAAGAGACTGATATACAAATACAGCCCCTCCATTTTGTTGTTTGGTAGGTATACCAACAATCATGATTTCATCATTATTCGTACTTACATCCTTTGGTACATGAAGCTTCTTTTTAACTGTCTTCTTTTCAGTAAATACTTGTCCCAGCTCATTATCCTTTTTCAAATCATCAAGGGTTAGTCGAACTAGTCCTGCCTGTTCTGGAGAGTAGGAAATGGTAGCCCCGCTCTTCACCACAACAATTTGAGAGAGAGGGTCGACAAACTGATATGCGATATTTTCAATGGTTCTTTCATCCATACCATCATCAATCATTTGAGATATACGAGTCGCAAAATGAGTAAGACGTGTCTCGCTTAGATTATCATAATAGCTTTGAAAGAATTGATGTAATAACAGCATTACAAAGCCTAGTACAAAGGAAACAAGAAGCAAAATCGTAATCCAGAGCTTCCCTACAACGCTTCGCCAAAACATCAATCGTTCACGACCTCAAATTTGTAGCCTACGCCCCATACTGTTACAATCATCTTCGCTGCATTAGCAGATTTTTTGTTTAGTTTTTCGCGTAAACGTTTCACATGTGTATCGACTGTTCGCAAATCACCAAAAAACTCGTATTGCCATACTTCCTTCAACAATTGTTCCCGGTCAAACACTTTATCAGGTGACTTAGCTAGAAATAGAAGAAGCTCATATTCTTTCGGTGTCAATCCAACTTCTTCCCCATCAGCAACGACACGGTGAGCATCATTATCAATTGTAAGATGCGGAAAAACTGTAACATCCTTTGATGTCGTTTCATTTGAGAAAAAGTTATTCGAAGCAGAGCGACGAAGCAAAGCCTTCACGCGAAGCACCACTTCACGAGGACTAAATGGCTTCACAATATAATCGTCTGTCCCTACTTCAAAGCCTTGCACACGGTTTACTTCCTCACCCTTTGCAGTTAGCATAATAATCGGTGTTGCCTTTTTTTCACGAATTTCCTTACAAGCTTCAATGCCATCTTTACCCGGCATCATAATATCGAGAATAATTAAATCATAATCATTTTGAAGTGCCTTTAAAACGGCAGTATCTCCGTTATCAGCTTCATCAATTGTATAATTTTCCCGCTCTAAGTACATTTTTAAGAGGCGGCGAATTCGTTCTTCATCGTCTACTACTAAGATTTTTGCATCCTTTTCCATTGTCATTCCGTTAGAAGAATAAATTCTTCTTCGGATTCCACCTGCCTTTCATCTATATACTCTAAATATTACCATGCTAACCTTCTTTATTCTGTTCATTTTTCTTAATAGCAACATTATATTGCCATTACTTTGTTACAGAAATGGCATTTTAACATAGTAAACATGAAACTCTCTTAACATTTTACAGAAGGCGCATCCAGTTTACTATGTTTTTCATAAAATTGAAGAAAAATTGACAAATTTAGAAACAAACCGTGACATTCCTTAAGCATAAGAATGTAAGCCTACAATAACAAGATTTACAGCAACTAAGTTAAACATAATAATAGCAAATCCCATGACAGCTAGCCATGCTGAGCGTTCTCCATGCCATCCTTTTGACAAGCGCAAATGCAAAAATGCAGCGTAAAACAACCATGTAATAAGCGCCCATACTTCCTTCGGATCCCACCCCCATACTCGCGTCCAGGCGGCTTGGGCCCAAATCATTGCAAAAATTATCGCTCCTAGGGTGAAAATTGGGAATCCAATTGCAACAGAACGATATCCAATTTCATCCAGTAACTCGTCGTCTGCCTTCTGAATGAGAGGCTGTAGGGCTGCGCCAATTCTTTTTCGCAAAATAAGGCGAAGCAACATGTAAAGCACTACTCCAAATAGCAATGACCATACAAATGTATTCAACTTCTTTGCATCAAGTACTGCTGGTAATTGCACAATTGGCTTTATGGTCGTATTTGTCAATTCCGTACCTTCATGAAGTCCAATAAGCGGTGGAAACTTGTATGCAGTTTCTACTCTCTCATCATTTTTGTTCGTCCATTGAAATTTAGCTTCATAGGAGATAGCTGAAAATAAGGAAGTAGCAAGAATAAATCCCAGCGTTGCAAGTAAACAATACATAATAAACTCTAGCCAAAATGTTTTCGCATTCCGTACGGTTTGATCTACATGCTTCAGTAAATATAGCAGCCCTGCTACTGCACTAATCGAAAGAATCGCTTCTCCTGCGGCAGCAGTTGTAACATGAATGTACAGCCAATTGCTCTTAAGAGAAGGAATTAACGGAGCAATGTCTGTTGGAAACATACTTGCGTACGCAATAATGAGTAGTGCTATCGGTAAAGCGAACAATCCGAGCAAACTAGAACGATATATAAAATAGATAATGATAAAAGCAAGAACCAGCATCATACCGAAAAATGTAGTAAATTCAAAGAGATTGCTAACAGGTGCATGCTTTGCTGCAATCCAACGTGTAATAAAATAAAGAAGCTGTGACACAAACCCTACAATTGTTATTATTATACCAATGTTTGCCCACTTATTTCCTTTATCACGTACTGCACCTCCAAAAACTAAGGTACCGAGTAAGTACAACAGGAATGCAACAAATAAAAAGTTACTGCTCAGTCCCGCCACTTTGATCCCCACCTCTCGTTTTCTTTGCCAAAACTTGATCACTCAATTCTTCTATCGAAGTCCCCTCTAGTATTTTCTTACATTCCCTTTGAAACCCATACCAATTTTTATTTGTAAACCCAGCAATCCACCATTCATCATTCACTCGTTGCACCCAAATACGACGATGATTCCAGTACATTCCTTGCGATACACCAATCATAAAAATAATGCCACCAAATGCAACCATCCACAATGTACGATCCTTACGCACCGTTAATGCAGTGACATTCTTCGTTTCCGTACCTGCAAACGATATCTTGTAAAGATTCTTCCCATCTGTTTCAATATTTTGACGGATACCTACAAAGCTCACCTCACCATTAGGTGTTTGCGGAGTAGTCATCTTAAACACGAAACCAGGATTGTTCGGAATCTTCGTTTTCGTATTCGGCTTGCCTTGCTCATCTAAATAAAAATCAGGAAAATAACTGATAAGTTGTGTAGAATATCCATTTCCTAGGTCATATGTTTCTTTCGGATTAGTTAGATCAACTTCAATCGGTCCCCATTTTTGTTTGGATTCCTTGTTTTCAAGATTAAAAAACATTTTACTAAATTCGCCCTCTTTATAATCGACCTGATAAAGAGCATAACCGGCAAATTTCAACGGATCATTCACCCGAATGGCATAATCCTCTACTTTTTCTAACTGCGGCTGTTCTCCAGCTATCGTGTTCCCAATCACTTTATATAAAACAGCGTTGGTTTGGAAGTTTTTTGGAATCATTCCATCGCCAACACGAGTAATGGCGCTTTGAAACACTTTGTCATCCTTCTGACTATCATATACTTCCTTAATAAACGCTTCATTCTTTAAATAATACATTCCATTTGTTCCTGGGATTTCTTTTGTCTGTCCTTCACGAAGCCAAAGAAGCTCATCTACATACATTCCTGGGACAACTCGCATCATAATGCCTATTAGAAAAATAATAATACCCAAATGATTGACGTAGGGACCCCATCTTGAAAATCGTCCCTTTTCTGCAAGTATATTACCCTGTTCGGTGCGAATATGATAATATCTTCGTTTCATATTTGCTTTTAATGTGTCAATATCTTCTTCAGATAGTATCGTTTTTTTAAATAAACGTTGCCGGTTCAGAAAATTAGGATGTCTTGTCACACCTTGCTTGGCAAGCGCTTTGTATAGGGGAAGTACACGATCTAAACTTGCAATTACAAGGGAAATTCCGATTGCAGCAATAAGCAGCATATACCACCAAGAGCTATATAAGTGATGAAAACCAAGGGTATAATAGATTTCACCTAACGTTCCGTATTGTGCTTGGTAGAACTCGCTTGGTGATGCAGTGGGTGGAATATACATTTGCTGTGGAAATATCGTACCTATCATGGAAGCAACCAACGTAATCACAATAAGCCAAATACCAACTTTAACAGATGAAAAAAAAACCCAAATAATATCAACGATTGATTTCGTCTGTATAATAGACCGTCTTGCACTTCCTTCATATTTCATATCTAACAAACCTTCATTTTGCGTAAATGGCTTCCCGCATTTCTCGCAAAAGGATGTACCAAAAGGGTTCACGTGTCCGCATTCACATGTAACGTGTTCCATTCCCTCACCCCAATTTTTGTCATGTAAAGGCTTTCTATTCTTTCGTTGCAATTTCCTTTAAATACCCTTCAATTTGTTCTTTCGTTTGTGTACCAGTTATTTGTTTCAACACTTTTCCATTTTTATCAATTAAAAATGTGGTGGGCAGAGGACCTACTCCGTATGTATTAATTACTTTTTGACCTTTATCAATTGCGATTGGGAAGGTTAATTTATATTGCTGTGCAAAATTTTTCACTGCTAGATTCGTTTCATCGGCGTTTAAAGCAACTATTTCTACACCTTTATCTTTATAGGTTGCATATAATTCATTCATATATGGCATTTCCTCTTCACATGGCTTGCACCATGTGCCCCAGAAATTTAACAAAACACCTTTTCCCCGTAAATTCTGTAAAGTAATTGGATTTCCATTTGTATCTTCCAAAGAGAAATTTGGTGCTGTTTTTCCTATTTGCACCTTTTCCTTAGCTGCGAAAAAGTTTTGATAAAACGTAAATACTAATGCACCAATGAGAATAAGTAGAATACTAGATCGAAAGAGCAGTCTCTTTTTTTTCATTGCATTTCCTCCTAACACGAAAAGAAATGGTCCTAAGTTGACAGATACAAATGTAGTTCAACCAATAGAGGGCCATTCCTTTTCGAAGCTTTGTAAATGAATTGACAAAACAAGCCTGTAGGTAGTAAATATCTTACAGTAAGATCACCCTACTTTTTACTTTGTTTGTTTAAGTGCTAGTGACCGTAGTTGTTTTACTTCATGAGGAGATAATCCTCTTGAATCACCTGGACGAAGAGCTCCAACCCCTAAAAATGCATATTGCTCTCTTTTTAACTTCACAACTTTACAACCGACCGCTTCTAACATTCTTCGTACTTGGCGATTTTTTCCTTCATGAATCGTAATTTGCACAATTGCCGTTTCTTTGCGACGATCCCCGCCAAGCAATTTGACGCGAGCTGGAGCAGTTTTGCCATCCTCTAACATAACTCCCTTTTCAAGCATGGTTATTTTCTCCCGATCAAGTACACCTTTCACCTTTGCAATATACACTTTTTCAATTTCATGCTTCGGATGCATAAGTAAATTAGCAAATTCACCGTCATTCGTCATTAGCAGTACACCTGATGTATCATAATCTAATCTACCGATAGGAAAAATACGCTGTTCAATATGCGGGAAAAAATCTGCGACTACTTTGCGACCTTTATCATCACTTACGCTTGAAATGACTCCAACGGGCTTATATAGCAAAAAGTATACCGGCTCTTCTTTTTCAATTTGAATGCCATTTACTTCGATGCGATCTTGTCTCGCCACTTTCGTTCCCAATTCTGTCACGACGACGTCATTGACTTTTACTTTTCCTTGTTTAATAAGCTCTTCCGCATTACGTCGTGACGCAATTCCGGCCTGAGCAATAACCTTTTGTAAACGTTCCATATTTAATTATTCACCTCAAATTTATCTTATAGCCATGCAAAGTGGAATACAAGCGATCCCTGTCATTTGCGTATTAACTCCACACTCTGTTCCTTTTCCGTCAAAAAATTGTCACATAAAAAGGCCACTATTAAGCTCATTTTTCTTAATAGTGGGGCTTTCTCATTATACTAGAATTTCCCGTAAAAAGAAAATAGAGTCGTAAACAATCTGGATTATGCTAGGCAAACATAAGTGATACAAACACAATACTACATAT
>NZ_JBXKMX010000107.1:0-2512 GCF_056992975.1 Ectobacillus sp.
CTTTTCATTTTCCCTAAAACCATGTACCCTACTTAAGGATAGTAAAACACTTGAAGGAGAATAGAAATGGCACAGACGTTTGTTCGGCAAGATATTACGCTACATAATTTGCAGCAATTTATAAAAATGAAGGATGCAGACCCAGAACGAAAAAATACCTATTTTCAAAAGTTGATCGAAGAAGTAGGGGAGCTTTCGGAGGTTCTTCGGAAGGATAGAAGATTGGCTGAAACAGGTACGATTAAAGGCACAATTGAAGAGGAATTGTATGATGTGCTCTATTATGTATTTGCAATTGCGAACGCGCATGATATTGATATGGAACAATGCTTTCGGCTGAAGGAGCAATACAAGCGGGAAAAGAAGAAAAAATAAAAAACTAGAGATTAGGTCATAATCTCTAGGAGTACGGGTACGAGAAATACGTTAAAGGTTGCGGTTAAGAGCATGGAAATGGTAGCAATTGTTCCTTCTAGCTGTCCCATTTCAAATGCTCTAGAAGCTCCGGTTCCATTTGCGCTTGTGCCCATTACAATTCCTTTTGCTACCGCTGTGCGGATGTGAAGAATTCGTATGATGGATGGGCCTGAAACAATTCCGATGATGGCGGTTAACACGACAAAGAGAGCAGTTAAGTCTTTTGTGCCTCCAGCCATTGAACTAATTTGCATGGCAATCGGTGTTGTTACGATATGCGGTACGATACTATCGGACATTGCTAAATTTAAATGAAATACTTTTGCCAAGAGCTCTGAAACAAGAATCGAAATAACCGAACCTGCCAATACATTTAGCACGATCGGAACCGCATATTTTTTCAATGTGTTCCGATATTGATACAACGGGTACGCAAACGCGACGACAGCTGGTTCTAGTAATTTCGATAACCACGTTGCTCCTTGTGCATAATGATCATAAGGAATATGAAAGAAAAGTAACACGGCAATAAGTAGAATTGGTGTAATTAGCATTGGCGTTAATAGCGTCCACTTATAGGTTTGATATACTTTTTTTGATACGAGATATGTAAACACGGTTAAGCCTAGAAAGAATACTTGTATCATCATGCTTCTTTTCGTCCCCCCATTTTTTCTGCAAAAATACCAGTAAATACAATAACCATTAGTGTACTAAGTATAAGGATAGCCAAAATTCCTGTTCCGTTTGTCATAATAATGTCACGATAACGTATGATTGCTACAGCTGAAGGGATAAAGAATAAGAGCAGTTCTTTAATCAACAAGTTTGAACCAGATGCTACCCATTGTATCGGAATCATTTTAAATCGAAAGCAGATGAACAAAAGAAGCATTCCAATTATACTTCCTGGAATAGGCAAGTGAGTAAAGGAAACAATAGTGTTCCCTATAAATACGAATACATATAGAAAAAGAATTTGTAAGCTAATAGTGAGCAATTTCAAGGGGATCTCTTCCTTTATTTTTTAATAATAAAAATACTATACGTATACTGTAATGTGAATTTTATATTGTGTCTAATATATATATTAGGTAAGATTAATACGGAAAACATATTAATAGAGGGTGGAAATGAATGGAGTTACGTCAATTGCATTATTTTATAGCGGTAGCAGAGGAACTTCATTTCGGACGCGCGGCGAAACGACTGCAGATGACACAACCTCCTCTCAGTCAACAAATTCAGCAACTTGAAGAAGAATTAGGGGAAGTATTATTTCGGCGGACGAAACGGGTGGTAGAGCTTACCGATGCAGGTAAGGTGTTTTTAGAGGGAGTAAAAGGTATACTTGAACAACTGGATTCCACGATTTCATTAACAAAACGGGCTGCACGAGGTGAAATTGGCACGCTTACAATTGGATATGTTGGTGCAGCCACCTATGATTTCTTACCTCCCCTTATCCGAACGTATCGCAATCAATATCCGGATGTGGAAATCAAGCTAAGGGAGCTTTCGACCCCAGAGCAAGTAGAAGAACTGCATAATCACAAGTTAGATATTGGACTTATTCGCCCGCCAATCCAAAGTGATATTCTCACAACAGAGGTGATTCATGAAACGCCTTGTATGCTTGCCTTATCCATTCATCACCCATTAGCAAAGGAGCAGGGAATAACTTTATCGCAACTGCGAAATGAGTCATTTATTCTTCTATCGCGTCCCATTTGGCCCGGATTCTACGATGAAATTGTTTCGATGTGTCATGCTACTGGCTATAATCCAAGTATTCGGCAAGAAACAACAGAGTATCATACTGTAATCGGGTTAGTGGCTGCAGGTGTCGGCATTGCTATCGTTCCGGCTTCGCTTCAAAATTTCACATTGAAAGAAGTAGTTTATCGTAAAATTGAAGATTTAAATCAGACTGTGAAAATGTCCATTGCTTATGAAGAGGGGAGAATCTCAAAGGAAACAGAACATTTTATCGAAATTTTGAGAGGGGTAAAGCAAGATTCTTAGGGAACAATCAAGGCAACTTTAAAATTTTTTTAATAATAAAATGTTATACTGAAACTGCATTTTGAAAAAA
>NZ_JBXKMX010000108.1:0-5048 GCF_056992975.1 Ectobacillus sp.
AGAGCTTTTTTCTTTTCAAAGCTGAAATGAAAATGTTTTCATTTTGGATTCAGTTTTTTGCTTTTAAAATCGTTCATATGCTAGAATGTGTTCATACAGTAAAAGGTATGATTTTGGGAGGATAACAGCGGATGGAAACAGTAAACTTAGAGAAAATAGAACATGCCGTTCGGCTAATACTAGAAGCCATTGGCGATGATCCAAATCGTGAAGGTGTGCTTGAAACACCGAAACGAGTTGCGAAAATGTATGCAGAAGTTTTTTCTGGTATGCACGAAGATCCGAAAGAACATTTACATAAAGTTTTCGGGGAGGAACATGAAGAACTCGTTTTAGTAAAGGATATACCATTTTTTAGTATGTGTGAGCATCATCTTGTACCTTTTTATGGTGTTGCACATGTAGCATATATACCTAGAGGCGGTAAGGTAACTGGTTTAAGTAAGTTAGCACGTACGGTAGATACGATTGCACGTCGACCACAATTACAAGAACGGATTACGTCTACGGTCGCAAATAGTATTATGGAAGTATTGGAGCCGCACGGCGTTATGGTAGTGTTAGAAGCCGAGCATATGTGCATGACAATGCGTGGTGTGAAAAAGCCTGGGGCGAAAACAATCACATCTGCTGTTAGAGGTGTATTAGAAACGGATGCAACTGCGCGTGCAGAAGTATTGTCTCTGATTAAGTAGAACGAATAGGAAAGCAGACTCTGCTTTTCTTTTTTTGTAGGAACACTTCGTATATGTGTTATAATAGGTCGTATGGATTACGGAGGACAAGGGTGATTAAGTGTGTATAACGACAACTATGGCTTTTCTGCTGTAAAGGAGAGCCTACAGGAGAGATTACAGCATCCTTTTTTGATGCGTTATATCGATACGCCAGTTATTGATGAAGAAAAGCTGTTTATTTTAAATTCTATTTTAAATCATACAAATTTACATATAGAAAAAAAGCAGCAATATGCTCTAACAATTATGCTTGTACAAATCGCACTTGATACGCATGAAAAGGTCTCAGATAAAGGTGATGTAGAAGCAATTGATTTACATAAAAGACGCCAGCTTACTGCTCTCGCAGGTGATTATTATAGCGGTCTTTATTATTATTTATTAGCACAGCAATCAGATATTTATTTAATTCGTAAACTGGCCCAAGGAATTAAAGAAATAAATGAACAAAAAATTCGCTTACACCAACGATTGAATTTCTCAGTAGAAGATGTAGTGCGAAGTGTGGAAATAGTTGAATCTGCTCTAATACAAAAAACGTGCAGCTACTTTCAAATTGAAAACTTGGACGAATATTCCGCAAGTTTTCTAGCTAGGCAGCGCATAAAAAGAGAATTTCGTCTTTACAAACAGCAGAAAAATTCGATTATATTTGCACTGTGGGAGACATTCCTACCAACTAGTGAAGTTGAATCTTATTATCAATCTTATTTACAGCGAATAGAAAAGCAGCTTACCAATCTCGCTACCACGAATGATCAGGTAGAAATATTAAATAAGCTGTTACTGACTAGGTAAACATTTAATTAGGATTGGAAGAAGGGTAGCGTATGCATCAATCTAAGGAAGAAAGAGTTCATGATGTTTTTGAGAAAATTTATAAACGATATGATGTAATGAATTCTGTTATTAGTTTTCAACGTCATAAAACATGGCGAAAAGAAACAATGAAAATAATGGATGTACAAAAAGGTGATAAGGCACTCGATGTTTGCTGCGGTACATGTGATTGGACGATCTCTTTAGCAGATGCAGTTGGAAAAAAGGGGCAAGTATTTGGACTTGATTTCAGTCAGAATATGTTGTCTGTAGGGGAAGAAAAAATACATAGTATGCAGTTAGATCAAGTGAATCTTATTCATGGAAATGCCATGGAACTTCCATTTGAAGATAACACGTTTGACTATGTGACTATAGGTTTTGGATTACGAAATGTCCCAGATTATTTGCAGGTGCTTAAAGAAATGACGAGAGTTGTAAAGCCGGGTGGTAAAGTCGTGTGTCTTGAAACATCTCAGCCTACGGCTATTGGAATTCGCCAATTGTATATCCTTTATTTTCGTTACATTATGCCTTTAATAGGTAAAATATTTGCAAAGAGCTATAACGAATATTCTTGGTTACAAGAATCCGCAAGTACATTTCCAGGCATGAAAGAATTAGCAAGCATGTTTAAACAAGCTGGATTAGAGAAAATTGAAGTAAAACCGTTTACGTTTGGGGTAGCAGCAATGCATTTGGGATACAAACCAAAATGATTATTAGAATCTAGGTTAAGGTGAAAGATATGAAGCTACAAGTTATGTACTCTTTTTTAAAATCAGATATTGAAAAAATTGAACAAGAGTTGCAAGCTGTCGTGTCTTCGGATCAGCAAATGCTTCAGGATGCGGCACTTCAGCTCATTCGGGCAGGCGGAAAACGCATACGGCCTGTTTTTGTTTTGCTCGCTGGGAAATTCGGTACCTACAAGTTAGAAACGATTAAAAACGTGGCTGTAGCTCTTGAACTCATTCATATGGCATCTCTTATTCATGATGATGTTATTGATGCAGCAATGCTTCGGAGAGGGAGTGCTACGGTAAATGCAATATGGGGTGATCGTATTGCAATGTATACGGGGGACTATTTATTTGCAAAAGCACTTGAGTGTATTACGAAATTAGAAACCCCAGCAGCACATATTGCACTTTCTCATACCATTGTAGAAGTATGCAAAGGGGAAATTGAGCAAATACGAGATAAATACGATTTTCATCAAAATTTACGCATTTATTTACGTCGAATTAAACGGAAAACAGCGTTGTTAATAGCAGCTAGTTGCCAACTTGGAGCTATTGCTACAGGGGCCACGCGAGAAACAGAGAATAGGCTTTATTGGTTTGGGTATTTTGTTGGAATGTCGTATCAAATTATTGATGATATATTAGATTTTGTTGCAACAGAAAGAGATCTTGGCAAACCAGCAGGTGGAGATTTACTTCAAGGAAATGTTACGTTACCAGCATTATATGCCTTGCAGCAAGAATCACTTCGGGAAAAAATAATGCAAGTTCATGAAGGAACGAGTAGAGAAGAAATGAACAGTATTATTGAAATGATTAAAGCAAGTGATGCAATTGAGAAATCTTTTGCATTTAGTGAACGATATTTGCAAAAGGCTCTACAAGTAATTGCTCCGCTCCCAAAAAGTCAAGCAAAGTCAGCACTCCAAAATGTTGCAAAATATATAGGAAAACGTAAATTTTAACTATTTACGGTTCTAGTTACTCCTATTGCTAAATTGAAAAACTAATGATACTATTTTCTTTGGGTCAAAATACATAACTTATAGGGAGTGGAAACCATAATGGAAAAGACATTTCTAATGGTAAAACCGGATGGCGTACAACGTAGCTTAGTTGGAGAAATCGTTTCTCGTTTTGAAAAGAAAGGTTATCAATTAGTAGGCGCAAAATTAATGCAAATTTCTAAAGAAACAGCAGAATTGCATTATGCTGAACATAAAGAACGTCCATTTTTCGGTGAATTGGTAAGCTTTATTACATCTAGCCCGGTTTTTGCAATGGTTTGGGAAGGTGAAAATGTAATTGCAACAGCTCGTCAAATGATGGGAAAAACAAATCCTAGCGATGCAGTTCAAGGTACTATTCGCGGTGATTATGGTGTAACAATGGGTAAAAATATTATTCACGGCTCTGATTCTCCTGCCAGTGCAGAACGTGAAATCGGAATTTTCTTCAAAGAAGAAGAGTTAGTAGAATACACAAAGCTTGCAAATAAGTGGATTTACTAATCTTTTCACTATATAATTTGTAACCGCTTTACAATATTTGAGAAAAAGGCATGATACAGACAGTGAGTTCTGCATCATGTCTTTTTCGTTTTTCTACAAATTAGGGTATGACCGTTAAGTGGATTGCATTGGTTTTTGCATAGAGATAGCTTATCAAAGGGAGTCATATGTGTTATATTGGTACATAAATAATAAAAAGATTCAGTAGATTTCAACTTGAATGTCAGAAGATGTTGCAAGATGAAGTTGGTCTCAATATCGCTAGTAGATCATGGAGAAATGAGTCTTTACTATGTGAGGGGATTATCATGGAACGCGTACATATTGCAACCAAGAAGCAGTATCCTGTACTGCTTGGAGAACAAATTTTGGATGAACTTAATCCTATCATTCATGATATGGAACCTAGTGCATCCTCTATTCTTATTGTTACAGATGATCACGTTGCTCCGCTATATTTGGAGCAAGTAAAACAAGCCATTGTTGGTAAGGTATATTCTTATGTAGTACCGAATGGGGAAAAAGAAAAGTCATTTGAAAACTATTATAATATTTTAACATTTGCTCTCGAAAATCATCTGGATCGTCACTCTATTATCATTGCACTTGGAGGAGGAGTGATTGGCGATTTAGCAGGATTTGTTGCTGCTTCCTTTATGCGTGGTATTCGTTTTATTCAAATACCGACGACTCTCCTAGCCCATGATAGTGCGGTAGGAGGAAAAGTGGCAGTAAACCATCCTCTTGGTAAAAATATGATTGGTGCCTTTCATCAACCAGAGGTAGTTTTGTATAACCTTACATTTCTTGGATCACTTCCAGAAAGCGAGTGGCGTTCTGGTTTTGCAGAAGTAATTAAGCACGCTCTTATATGGGATCCTGCTTTTTTTGAATGGCTTCGTAAGGAAGTGCCCACTATTGCTGCGCTGCGAGGTGACAAGCTACAATACGCCCTAAAAATTGCAATTGGAGTCAAGGCTGCAGTCGTTTCCCAAGATGAAAAAGAAAAGGGAATTCGTGCCTTTTTAAACTTTGGACATACATTAGGACATGCGATTGAATCTATCCTCGGGTACGGCGTGATGACACATGGTGACGCCATAGCTATTGGTATGCGGTATGCGATTCTTTTAAGTGAACGTATTTATCAAACGGATTTAAACTATAGTGAATTAGATGGTCTCTTTGCTTCCTACGGCTATCCAACCATGCCAAAGCATTTACAAGTAGAACCT
>NZ_JBXKMX010000109.1:0-3530 GCF_056992975.1 Ectobacillus sp.
CAAAAAAGCCTCACGCTGTTGTGCGTGAGGCCTCTTGTTATCTATTTATTAAGATGCATGCTTGATTTCTTCTAAATACTTCGTTGCCACTTTGTCATCATACTGTTTTTCCCACTTGGACATAATAACAGCTGCCAAAGAGTTTCCAATTACGTTTACGACCGTACGAGCCATATCAAGAAGACGGTCAATACCTGCGATAAATGCCAATCCTTCTAATGGAATACCTACAGAACCTAGCGTTGCTAGCAATACAACGAACGATACGCCTGGCACACCAGCAATCCCTTTAGATGTCACCATCAAAACGAGAAGAAGCGTAATTTGTTGGGAAATCGGCAAATGGATACCGTACATTTGCGCCAAAAAGAGTGCTGCAATTGCTTGATACAATGTAGATCCATCCAAATTAAATGAATAACCAGTTGGAATAACAAATGATACGATTGCTTTAGGGCAACCGAATTTCTCCATTTTTTCCATAATTTTCGGCAAAACAGTTTCTGAACTTGCTGTTGAGTAAGCAAGAATAATTTCATCTTTTAAAATTCTAAAAAATTGGAAAATATTAACTCCAAATAACTTTGCAATAATTCCAAATACTACTATTATAAAAAAGAACATTGCCCCGTAGACAACTAGTACAAGTTTACCTAACGGAATAAGTGAGACTATGCCGAATTTTGAAACCGTAACCCCAATTAGAGCAAATACACCAAACGGAGCAAATTTCATTACTTGATTTGTAACGTAAAACATAGCTTCTGCAGTACCTTTAAAGAAGCGAAGAACCGGAAGCCCTTTTTCTCCAATAGCAGCAACACCGAGACCGAACATAACAGAGAAGAAAATAATAGCGAGCATATCGCCCTTAGCCAATGAATCGATAATATTGGTAGGAACAATATTAACAAATGTGTCGGCCATTGAATGTGTACCTACTTGATTAGCGGTAGTTACATAAGAAGCAATATCGGTCTTTTGTAAGCTTTTCATATTTACTCCAACACCAGGTTGAAATAAATTTGCAAAAAGCAATCCTAACACAATCGCAAATGTTGTAACAACTTCGAAATAAAGAATGGTTTTCCCACCTAATTTTCCAAGCTTTTTAATATCACCTACACCTGCTACCCCTACAACAAGACTAGATACAACAATTGGTACAACAATCATCTTAATGAGACGAATAAATACATCGCCAATCGGCTTTAAGTAAGTGACTAGATTTGCGTTACCATAAAAGATGGCACCAACAGCAATACCTAAGATGAGACCAATTAATATTTGCCAAGCTAACCCAATTTTTCTCATACTGACTCCCCCCTCAAGGAATAATCTATCAACTTTGGATAAATATATTGAATTTTCTAGTATTTTTATATATTTCTAGACGATTTAATATTTTTACCCTTAAGAATACATCATAATAAAAAAAATACTTTCTGACAATAACTTAATTACTATATTTATTTAAAAATTTCAATTTACCTTATTTCATAACTAACACGGGAGTCCAAATAAAAAAAGAGGGAGCTCCTCTTTTCAATGTATACTAATTTCTATATGTGTTTGACTCTGATTCGCAGATACTTTAATTGTACCACCAATAGGGAACGTAATAATCGGAGAAGTATGTCCAAAATTTATATTTGCAAGAACCGGTAAATGGTACAGTTCTTCTTTCGACCAAATGATTTGCTGAAGAAGTTTCATCGACATATTTGATTTCTTCTGAAAACGACCGATAAGAACGCCTTGAATGCCATTCGCTCCATTTATCTGTAGAAGCGACTGCAAATCACGATCAAATATGCGAGCATCTACTAAATCATCATCTTCAATAAATAATATAGTATTATGTAAATCTGGCATATATTCTGTTCCTTGTAGTAAGTTCAACGTACAAAGATTTCCGCCTACAATTCTTCCCTCGCTACTACCCTCCTGAATCACAACAGGGCCCTCATTTGGCAAAAAGCAGCGCGTTTCTTGGTTTAGATACCAAGCATCATCGCTCCACTCTTGTGAAGACTCTACGATAATCGAGCTATCATCCATGAGACACGCTTGAAAGTAATTCTTCGTATAGGAGAAGCCCTGCTTCATTGCAAAAGTTGAAAAATGAGGACCCGAATAGGTCACAAGTCCTGTTTTTTGATAAATCGCATTGCAAAGTGCGGTAATGTCCGAATAGCCGCAAATGACCTTCGGATTTTTACGAATCAAATCATAATCCAAATACCGTAGTAATTGATTTACATTAAATCCTCCGAGCGTTGTTAAGATTCCTTTGACTTGTGGATCACGGAACGCCTCATGCAAATCTTCTATTCTCGCTTGTACGGAAGAGGATAGAAAATCATCGCATTCTAATGCATGTTTAGAAAACGTAACATAAAGCCCCATTTCATTCAAAACCGCCGTTGCAAGATGACGCTGTTCTTCTGCTACTACAGCTAAACTAGTAGAAGGAGCCACAATACGAATTTCGTCTCCTTGCTTCAATTTTGTAGGAATCATCGTTATATTTCTCCTATTAGCAAAGTGAATTTATTATATTTTAAAAATATAATAAATATTCTAAAAAATAAGATATTTATTCATAGACAATCAATGGGTATTCTTTTCATTTTTGCTAGGTTTACCTTTTTCCTTTTTTACCAAATTTATCATACTAAAAAATGCCATTTTATTCAATTATTTAATTACATACACAGAAAAAACGGATGGCACATTTAATTATATAAATATCATTATTATAAATATATTATCGAATTCGTTTTTATGTTTTCATAATTAAAAACCCATTATTTACCTTCATTTCTATAATTATCTCTTTATTTACTAAGCAATTATTAAAATATTATTACACTTTCTTAAAATAATAGATTCTCTTTTTTTTACATGTAAAATGGATAAGGTAAAGAAAGGAGACTGTCATTCATGAATAGAAAGAATACGATTCTGAGTTTACTAACAGCTGGGACTCTCGTTGTATTCCCTAGCTTCACATACGCAGAATCGAATCAAAACCAATTAAACAGCATTGACTCGCAGCTATCTAGTAAACAACAAGATTTGCAAAACAAACAACAACAAAAGTCACAAATCGAAACAGATATTTCTTCTTTGCAAAAGAAGCTGGATGACTTACAAGCAGCTGCTAGTACAAATGAACAACAGTTAAAGACAACAAATAGTGAAATATTACAAACCCAGAATCAAATTAAAGAAAAGCAAAGTCGCATTGCAGCTTTAGAACAACAAATCGCAAAGCGCCAAGAATTAATTAAAAAACGCTTGCAATCTGTTCAAGAGCAGCCTCGTACTAATTTAATAACGGAAGTCGTTGTAAACTCTGGAAATCTTGCTGATTTAATTGAAAACTTATATTCTGTAACACTTATCTTAAATTCTGATAATGACATTCTCAAAGCACAGGATCGCGATCAACAGGAAGTAAAAAGTGAAAAAACTGCTATTGAAACAAAACAGAATGAATTAAAGAACTATGAGTTAACATTAAA
>NZ_JBXKMX010000110.1:0-3265 GCF_056992975.1 Ectobacillus sp.
AAACTCATTACCGGTCAAAATCCGCAATCAACCATAAGCGTGGCAAAAGCATTTATAGCACAACTAGCATAAGTATAGAAGGAAAAAGAAGGCCACGTTCACATGGAGGGAACTGAAAAAGCATGGCATTCGAAAAATAAGTACGATGGTACCTTATCGTGCAGGCCCTTTGTTACCACTAGCTTGCTTTTTTCCCGTGAGCGGGCACAAACGGACTTCTTTTGTTACCGCTGACTTGCTCTTTTTCCGTCAGCGGGCACAAACGGACTTCTTTTGTTACCGCCGACTTGCTCTTTTTCCGTGAGTGGGCACAATCGGACTTCTTTTGTTACCGCCAACTTCCTTTTTTTCCGTCAGCGGGCACAAACGGACTTCTTTTGTTACCACCGACTTGCTTTTTCTCAGTGAGCGGGCACAATTAGATCTACTTTTTTCCAGTTATAAAGAAGACCACTGAAAATAATACGTTTCAGTGGCCTTCTATACATTGACGGGCTTCTTTTTTTATTAGACCAATTCTTTTTCACACAAATGCTGCTTTATCCACTTTTCTACCTCACACGGGGACAATGGATTACTATAGTAGAATCCTCGCACATTCTCACCGTTTATTCGCGTAAGGAAAGAACATTGCTCCTGCTCTTCCACTCCTTCAGCCAAGACAGAAATTCCTAAGCTATTTCCTAGCTCAGCAATAGAATCGAGAAGCTTCTTATTCGCTAGGTTCCGTTTAATATTATAAATATAACTCTTATTATATTTCAGTAACTGAATTGGTAATTGTACCATATTACAAAGAGAGCAAAAATCCGTCCCAAAGTTTTCAAGAGCTACCATAACACCGCAGCGTTTCATGGCAGTTAAAAATGTCATCCCCATATCCGGGCTACTAATTAAAGCTTCCTCTGTCACCTCAACGATAAGTTGATCAGACGCAAACTGCATATCTTGCAACAGTTGTATTACTTTCTCGGTAAACAAGCTACTATTAAGTAACTGAGGGGACAACCGCACAGCTAGTTTCATTTTCAAGTGAAAGGCATCATTCCACGAATGAATTTTTGACATCGCTTCCTGCAACATCCAAAGTGTTGTATCTGCTATAAGCCCTTCTTCTTCTGCAAGAGACGTTAGTTCAAGCCAAGTAATGAGACCATAGTCAGGATGCTGCCAACGCATATAGGCTTCCATGCCTAAAATCGAGCCATCATACAAATCCAATTGTGGCTGATATACAAGCATAAATTCCCCTTTTTCAATTGCCACTGGCAAATCCATACCTAGTTTCTTTCTTCGATTGATCTTATCACTGTAATTATAGAAGTGATAATTATTTCCGGACTTCGCTTTCACATAATACAAGGCAGAATCAGCGTGGCGAAGAAGTTCATCTTCTGTCGTTCCATCACACGGGAACATAGCTATTCCAAGTGAAACGGTAGAAACAATCGAATTATCTTGAAATATAATCGGACCTTGAAAGGCAAGGACAATTCGCTTCGCAATTACTTCTACTTCTTCCTCCCGCAAATTAGGAAGAAGTAACGCAAATTCATCTCCGCCAAGACGTGCAGCAAAATCATTATTGCGAATGACCATTTGTAACCGGTGGGCAACCTCTTTCAAAAACAGGTCGCCATATTCATGGGTAAAGGTATCATTAATCCATTTAAAATGATCAAAGTCCAAATAGAAAAGGGCAAATGTTGTTTCACTCTTTAGATAATGCTGGATCTGATGCGAAAAGGAACGGCGATTCGCAATCCCGGTTAACCCGTCAATAAATGCCATACTTTTCAAATGTTCCTCATACGATTTACGTTCCCGAATATCCTTCGATAATATAATAATATAATCTAAATTTTGTTGATCATCTACTGCCGGAATCATTCGAACTTCGAGCCATATCCATACTTGTTGCTTACTGAGAATACGATATTCAAGAAGAACCGACTCCCTTTTGCGCAAGACATCATCCATTTTCTCTCGCACCAAAGAAAGATCCTCCGGATGAATCAAGGAAAAGAACGACATGGACATCGATTCCATCGGCGTATAACCCAATACACCTGTAATCGACGGGGAAACATATGTAGTGACCAAAGATGGTGTAATCATTATCGTATAATCGCTAGAATGCTCCGCGATAATTCGGTGACGATTTTCACTTTCCTGTAAAGCCAGCTCATATTTCTTCTGCACCGTCATATCCCGTATTACAACCGAAACCATCGTAACCTGATTATCTCGGTTCCGAATCGGTGAAAGCGTAACACTTACTGGCACAACCGATCCATCATCTCTCTTCACACTCGTATCCATCCCGCGCATAACCGAACCCGTTACAATCTGATTAAAAATATCCTCAGCAGCAGACTTCTCTACATCGAACCAGATGTAAGCAGGTTGTCCTTTTAATTCCTTCTCCACATGTCCAAGAAAACTTCCAAACGCAGGATTCATCTGCACAATATGTTGATTCAAATCCATAATAAACATCGGATCAGCGGCATTTGTGAAAAAAGCCTCCAGCTTCTGCTCCGTCTCCCGCTCCTCGGTAATATCATTCATCACATATTTCACACCAGGAACGCCTTGGTACACAATATCTCTCACAAACATTTCAACAATCGCAAATCCGTTTCTTTTATATACCAACTCTTCGGAAAAACGCCACGTTTTTTCTCCATCAGAATAAGACTCTCCTTGTTTATCGTTACGTTTAAGAAAAGAGTCTACACGTTTTCCGAGGATATCATCAATGTAATTTGCCCCAAGTAGCCTGATTCCCGCAGCATTCACATAGGTAATCTTTCCATCCACCTCAATGAAAATGGGATTCGGCGTATTTTCAATTACCTGCTGATACCGCTCATCTACATTATTCATCTCCTCACTCCAAAAGACGCTCTTTCTCCATCTAAAGGTGAGAAGAATCAACGAAACCAGTATTAAAACAAATATAGAAAAATCAATACTCTCTCGAAAGGTATTCCACCTAGCAAACTGCAACGCAGCAAGCATAGAGATGAGTATAAAAATTGTTATATAAAAAAAACGTAACGGTCCAGGAATGGAACGTCCATTGCGCCAAAAACTCATCCACCCCAATGTTACAAGCAGAAGTGAAAGTACAACAACCTCTAAAAAACTACCCTGCATCCATATCATCCCTAACATACATATCCGTACCTCTTAGTTTACTATATTTGTACATTACTTTAAACCGAACAGATTGTGAATTTACAGAATTAAGCAAAAATAG
>NZ_JBXKMX010000111.1:0-20687 GCF_056992975.1 Ectobacillus sp.
AACTGGCATGCATTGACATATCCTTCACGATATGTTATTAAAATAGAGTTAGCACTCTGCCGAACCGAGTGCTAAGAAATTGTAACGATTCCTAATTCGAGAGGAGATTCATAATGGAGAAAAAACAGTTTCAAACGGAGTCCAAACGAATTCTTGACATGATGATTCATTCGATTTATTCGCAAAAAGAAATTTTCTTACGCGAACTAATTTCCAATTCTAGTGACGCAATCGACAAAATTTATTACAAAGCATTGAGCGATGAACAACTAAGCTTCAATCAAGAAGATTATTACATAAAGGTAGTTCCAAATAAGGAAAATAGAACGTTAACACTAATCGATACCGGTATAGGAATGACAAAAGAAGAACTTGAAACGAACCTTGGCGTCATTGCGAAGAGCGGCTCACTTTCATTCAAGGCGGAAACGGAATTGAAAGACGGCTATGATATCATTGGTCAGTTCGGCGTTGGTTTCTATGCCTCATTTATGGTAGCTGATGTAGTGACGGTAAAGAGTAAGGCACTCGGTAGTAGTGAAGCCTATAAATGGGAATCGGAAGGTGCGGATGGCTATACCATTGAACTGTGTGATAAGGAAGCAGTAGGTACAGAAATTACTTTGAAGTTAAAAGAAAATGCAGAAGATGAGAACTATGATGAATATCTAGAAGAATATCGTTTGAAAGCAATTATAAAGAAATACTCTGATTTCATCCGCTACCCAATTAAAATGGATGTCACTGAAAGCAAATTAAAAGAAGGAAGCGAAAACGAGTACGAATCTGTACAAGAAGAACAAACGATTAACAGTATGGTGCCAATTTGGAGAAAGAATAAAAGTGAACTCACTGACGAAGATTATGAAAACTTCTATGTGGAAAAACGTTATGGCTTTGATAAACCACTTAAGCATATTCATGTCAAAGTAGACGGTGCAGTGCGCTACAATTCGATTCTTTTCATTCCGGAAAACATTCCATTTGACTATTATTCCAAGGAATTTGAAAAGGGACTGGAGCTCTATTCTAACGGCGTATTAATTATGGAAAAATGTGCGGATCTGCTTCCAGACTACTATAGTTTTGTTAAAGGGATGGTAGATTCAGAAGATTTATCTCTTAACATTTCACGCGAGATCTTACAGCACGATAAACAGCTAAAATTAATTGGTAAAAACATAAAAAGTAAAATAACAAGCCAATTAAAAGGTATGTTAAAGGATGATCGCGAAAAATATGAAGCATTCTATAAGTCCTTCGGTAGACAATTGAAATACGGAGTGTATAGTGACTTCGGTGCAAATAAAGAGGTACTTCAAGACCTAGTTATGTTCTACTCTTCAAAAGAGAAGAAAATGGTAACGTTAGACGAATACGTTTCTAGAATGCCAGAAGAGCAAAAATATATCTACTATGCTTCTGGTGAATCATACGACCGAATCGAAAAAATGCCACAAACAGAATTAGTATCTGATAAAGGGTATGAAATTCTCTACTTCACTGAGGATATTGACGAATTCGCAATCAAAACACTTATGACTTATAAGGAGAAAGAATTCAAATCCGTATCTAGCAGTGATCTAGGTATTGAGTCAGAAGAACAAAAGCAGACAGATGACGAAGAAAGCGAAAACAAAGAAATCTTTGCAGCTATGAAGGATATCTTATCTGGCAAAGTAAAAGATGTACGGGCATCCAAGAGATTAAAAACGCATCCGGTTTGTTTTTCTACCGACGGTGAGCTTACGATTGAAATGGAAAAAGTACTGCAATCTATGCCAAATAACGAAAACGTAAGAGCGGACAAGATTTTAGAAATCAATGTAAATCATGAAGTGTTCCATTCCTTACAAGATTCATTTGAAAAGGATAAAGATAAGTTAGCATTATTTACGAATTTATTGTACAGCCAAGCACTACTCATTGAGGGATTATCCATTGAAGATCCAGTAGAGTTTACGAATGATATTTGTAAGCTAATGGTGTAACGATTCGAATTGAAAAAGATTGCCATCAGAGGCAATCTTTTTTTATTACAATATTGTTTCGTTTATTTTCTTAAGATATGATGTCAGTAAGGGGCTTACGATCTTCGATAACTTAACATTATAGTAATAATATTTTACTTTCATTTTTATAATGACTAAAAGTAAAATAGAATATATGTTTCTAGATAGATAGTGTTTATTTATACTCCTAGTTATTGCAACCAATCACACAACTAATCCTAGCATTCAATCTAGAAAGGAAGAGTAAATTTGGCACAACTCGTTCATGCAAATCCGAAGTATGAAACAAAGCAAGAGGATCATTTGAGTAAAGTAGAGAAGATGGACGCGCAGCTTAAGGAACATCCTATAGTCTCAGGTAAAGTGATTCGAGAAATAGTAGGCAACTTGTTTGCTATTTATTTAGAAAAAGTTTCATCTCCGCAGAAAGAGGACTATCCAGCTTATTTGATGAGCGTAATTGAGAATGTTTCTTCTGTAGAGAACATCTACGCTGTAAGCGACTTAAGTAAGACGGAAGTTATGGATTTATATTTTGGGGTAAATCAGGATGTAACAGGTTCAGAAATACGTAAAGTTATCAATGATATTTATGGTGTGAATTTAGAGGGCATATCTTTGTTAGCAAACGCTCGCATTTCCTTGTTTTCTAAAGGTCAATGGATACTAAAAAACGATTATGATTTACTTACCGTGTTTACCGATGTTGGAGACGGTTTAGTGGAAATTTATCCTACAGCGTATTTTACGGAGCAGACGGGATGCTTTGAATTACCTGAGTTGATTCAGGAGGAATTAGCGGAACTAGGCTTTATGTATGATGAAAAAACAGGTAAATCTTCCTATACTACGGCTACGGGTGAACCGGTTGCCGATTCCTTTAAAGGTCAAACGATGGGGTTAGTTGTGACCCTACTACAGAAGTATTATGACCATTTATTCTAATTGTTTTGTTGTGATGATAGAAAATACAGGCAAGAAAGGAGGTTACTATGGAAGAAAACGCACGTTTTTCCAAGCTTGCTAAGATTACAGAGCTTATTAATTCCAAATTAGATT
This sequence comes from Ectobacillus sp., assembly GCF_056992975.1. Lineage (NCBI taxonomy): Bacteria > Bacillati > Bacillota > Bacilli > Caryophanales > Bacillaceae > Ectobacillus > Ectobacillus sp. The sequence continues at coordinate 3,072 of NZ_JBXKMX010000111.1, forward strand.
TGTATGAAGCGTTAGGGCATGTAGTTACAGCGATTTCGGAAGAGGTTGTTCAATGTGATTCGGTAGGGATTTATCTTCCGCAAGGAGATGGTTCTTTCAGAGGGTATGTTGGCAAACCGGAAACGATTAATGGTATGACATTGGATCAGCATGTAATTCATCCAGACAGTGACATGCTGCTACGAGAAGTTATTCGAACAAAGAAAGGGATCTACATTCCGAATACAGAGCTAGACAATCGACCAGATGCAAAGCCAGTTGAAAATTTTCGTATTAAGTCTCTATTTGCGATGCCGATTATTTATGAAGAAGAGATTTTCGGAGTTGTATTTCTGTTTAATTACAACCAATTTTTAAATTTAACAAAGAATGAAATCGAGTCTATTGAAGCATATGTAAATATGGCAGCAGTCGCTATACGAAATACGAATTTATTCTCAAAAAAACAAGCTCTTCTTGCTGAAAAGCAAATTTTGCTGGATGCAATACGGGAGTTTTCTCTATGTTTAACCAGTCAGAAAGTATTTGAAGTATGCTTTCACTATGTTGGAGAAGTATTGCAGAATAAAAATATCGGGGTTCATATTGTTGATCATTTTGAGGGGAAGATATCACCTACAGGATTGAGTGCAGAAAGTGATTGGGATGAAGAACAGTGGAAGAGGGATCATGAGAAGTTAAATGCAGATTTTAAGAATGATCCTGTTTTTATTGAAGTGCTACAAACGAAGAAAGCAATTATTATTCCAAATGTAGAATTAGATCCAAGGCCGAATCGAAAAATCATTGAGAATTTCAATATTCATGGGATGTATATTTTTCCACTTATTGCAACAGGCGAAGTAGTAGGGGCAATCGCAGCTGTGAGTTTATATGAACCACATAGCTATGAAGAATATGAAATCCAGCTTGCACAATCCATTGTGGATGCATCTGGAACCGCATTAGCAAATATACTACGTAGGGAAAATTTAGAGGAAATTGTGGCAAAACGAACTGAAGAAATTCGAGAAAAGAATATGATGCTAGAAACGGTAGTCGCACAAATTCAGCATTTAAGTAAGCAAAATGAGCTAATCTTAAACTCAGCGGGTGAGGGCATTTATGGTATGGATAGAAACCATATCATTACGTTTTGCAATCCGAAGGCGGCAGAAATGCTCGGCTTGACGATAGATGCAATTGTAGGTAAACCTTATGAATCGGTTATTCAACATTTGCGCGGAAACTTAAACAAGTATTTCTTTCAGGAATCTCCCCTTTATACGGCTTTAACAGAAGGAATCGTCCAACAACGAAATGATGAATACTATTGCAGAACAAATGGGACTATCTTCCCAATTGAATATGTAAGCACTCCAATTCGAGAAGAGGAAGAGATTGTTGGGATCGTCGTTACGTTTAAGGATATCACCGAACGAAAGATTCTAGAGCAACGAATTCATCATCAGGCTTACTTTGATTCGATTACACAGCTTCCAAATCGATTTTCCTTAAATCAAAAAATTAAAGCGACGATTCAAAAGGCAAAGGAGCAGAAAACCTCTATAGCGGTTATGTTCCTTGACTTAGATCGATTTAAGCTCATTAATGATACGTTAGGGCATAGCATGGGGGATAAAATGCTCGAACAGGTGGCAAACCGTTTGTTAGGTTGTATGCACAAACGAGCTACATTGGGACGATTAAGTGGTGATGAGTTTCTGATATTAATTGAGGATGTAATAGGCTCATCTGAACTATCTATCCTTTCTGAGACCATTTTGAAAGCGTTCCGAAATCCAATTACCATTGAAGGACAGGATTTATTTACAACCATAAGTATCGGGGTCAGTGTATATCCAACTGATGCCGAAGAAGTAGAAATGCTGATTGCTCGTGCTGATGCAGCGATGTATCGTTCCAAGGAAAATGGCGGAAATTGCTATCACTTCTATTCTCCTGTTATGAATAAGGAAAGTAGGGAACGGGCGGAGCTGTTAAATAGTCTTCATACGGCATTGGAACGCAGAGAATTAGAAGTGTACTATCAGCCGAAAGTAGACTTATGCAAACGGAAAATTATCGGAACCGAGGCATTGTTGAGATGGAATAATCCGCAATTAGGGTTTATCTCTCCAGCGAGGTTTATTCCATTAGCTGAAGAGTCCGGTTTAATCCTATCCATTGGAGAGTTTGTGTTACGTGAGGCTTGCACGCAAAATAAAATATGGCAAGAGCTCGGATTTGAGCAACTTAGTGTTGCTGTGAATGTATCTACGAGACAGTTTTATCAATCGAACATTAATGCAATTATAGGAAATATACTCGCAGAAACCAAGTTAAGTCCACAGCATTTAGAGATTGAGATTACGGAAAGTGTAATCTTACAAAGCTCTGCTATTGAAAAAATGCATAAATTAAAAAAGCTTGGTATTACAATAGCGATTGATGATTTCGGAACAGGGTATTCTTCGCTGCGATACTTAAAAGATTTTCCTATTGATAATTTGAAAATTGACCAATCCTTTGTTCGTGATTGTAAGGTTGATCCTAAAATCAAAGCGATTACCTCAACCGTCATTGATTTGGCTCATCAATTGGATTTAATTGTGACTGCGGAGGGGGTGGAGACAGAAGAAGAACTTGCCTACTTGCAATCTAAGAAATGTAATCAAATTCAGGGTTATTTTTTTAGTAAACCACTTCCAGCAAAAGATCTAACAAATCTACTATTATCTCACGCACTAGATCCAGCAATTATTTAACAACACTAGGAGGATAACAATGAAAGCAGTCAGACCGGTTCTTGATTATTTAGCAAATGGTGGGGTGGAATATATATTTGGTATTCCAGCAGGCTCCGTGAACGCTTTTTTTGATGAATTATACACAATCCCAAGTATGACACCGATTGTAGCGAAGCATGAAGGGGCTGCCTCTTATATGGCAGCTAGCTACGCAAAGTATTCAGGCAATTTATCGGTTTGTATTGCAAGTAGTGGCCCTGGAAGTACCAATTTATTGACGGGAGCAGCCAATGCAATGCGGGAACAGCTTCCTATTTTATTTTTAACCGGAGCTGTTCCTACGACTACAGTTGGTTTAAATGCTTCGCAAGAGTTAAATGCAGAACCAATTTATGCACCGGTAACAAAATACAGTGTGACGGTTCAAAAAGCTGAAGATTTATTAACAGAAGTAGCAAAGGCGGTAGAAATCGCCCTTTCTGGTGTACCGGGTCCGGTACATGTTGCGATGCCAATTAATCTGCAGCTTGAACAAATCGAATCGGCTACTATACCGCAATTCCCGGTTCACAAAAAACTCGTTCCGAGAGCAGATGAAATCGCAGAACTTGCGAATCAGCTTCTGGCTCGCAAGGGGATTCTTTTCATCGGACAAGGAGCACGTCATGCTGTTCCTGAATTCATGCAGATAGCAGAGTTATTACAATATCCGATTGTCACAACCCCACAAGCAAAGGGCTTGTTGCCAGAATCCTATCCATTGTATAAAGGGATTTATGGATTTGCTGGTCACGATCAAGCTTCCTCCCTTATTCATGGGGAAGCAAATGATTTACTTGTTGTGATCGGCTCTAGCCTAGGAGAAACAGCAACAAATAACTATAATACAAAGCTAACAGAAAATAGATATGTCGTTCAAATTGATCATGATCGTGACGTATTCGGAAGAAAGTATGCGGTTGATATGCCGATCGTGGGGGATGCGAGAGAAACGCTTCGCATGCTTATCGATGAATTAGAAGTACGCGGACTGACAGCTCCCGTGTACGAAAACAATCATGAAATTACATATGAGGTTACAGAGGAATATAATACGCAAAATGTATTGTTAGCAGTACAAAAACAAATGCCTGCTTCGATGCGATACAACGTAGATATTGGAGAATTCATGTCTTATGTCATCCATTATATGAAGGTGCCTTCTTATCAGTCATTTGATCTGAATGTGCATTTCGGGGCAATGGGAACGGCAATTGGGTCTGCGATAGGAATGAGCTTAGCGGATCAATCTAGACCGATTGCTTGTATCACAGGAGATGGATGTTTCTTTATGCATGGGATGGAGCTCTTAACTGCAAAGGAATATAATCTTCCTATTTTATTTATCATCATGAACAATGCGAGACTAGGCATGGTGTATCATGGACATGCCTTGCAATACAAACGGGTTCATGAAAGATTTGAACAACAGCCTGTTTCAATCGCAGCGATGGCAGCCGCAATGGGCGTACCGAGCTATCAGATTACGGCAATGGAAGACATTCAAGAAACCGAAATTCAACATTTACTAAAGCAGGAAGGTCCAGCTTTACTTGAAATTTCCCTTGTAGATAACAACGTACCACCTATGGGAGATCGGGTTAAGTTTTTGTCTTCGTTTGGAAAATAAAAAGTAATAGAGGGATGGATAGTCATGCCAATCCTCTGTTTTTACCTAGAAAAGTCATGTAATTTTCATACGAATAATTAATAAGAATGCCTCCAGTATGTAAAAATAGAGGAAGAATACATGAATATATATTGGAGGTACTCTCATGAAAATTGCGATGGCAAGTGACCATGCTGGTAGGGATTTGAAAGAGGAAGTAAAGGAATTGCTTATGAAACAGGGGCATGAGGTCATAGACTTTGGTACGAATAGTAGCGAAGCATGTGATTTATCAGACTATGTGTATCCTGCCTCCTTAGCTGTTGGTAAACAAGAGGCTGAACGTGGTATCTTTATCGATGGGGTTGGCTATGGAAGTGCCCTAATAGCAAACCGAATTTACGGGGTGGCAGCAGCTGTGTGCCAAGATCCGTTCTGCGCTAAATTAGCAAGGGAGCATACAAATAGCAATGTGCTGTGCATTGGCGGAAAAATTATTGGATCGGCGATCGCTCTTGAAATCGTGAATGTATGGATGAATACTGATTTTATGGGAGAAGTCGAAAAATATGCGAGACGAGTGAAAAAAGTAGAGGATATTACGGAAAAGCATCTTAAAAAATTATCTGAGTTGTAAATAAAGAAGACGTTTGCTTGTAAAAGCAAACGTCTTTCGCGTATTGAGGCGCTTGAACCACACGCCACATTCGTGTGTGCCAAAAGAGGCATGTTCAGCGACTTACACAACTCAGCTCATCGCTAGGCTATTATAGTACAAATACGTAGCAAAAAGCAATTATTTTTTATTACATTATGTGTTGACAAGCATACTTTGGCATACTATATTCATTCTGTTAGCTAGAATGGTTTATTGATAATTTGAATAATGATGATGTATAAGAGGTGTCTCGTCTTGAAAGAGGGCTCTTTTTTTATTGCATTTTTTAAGGAGGTATTCACTTGGATAAGCGTGTGTGGAAGGATTTATTTTTTATTTTAGTTGGATCATTTTGTTTTGCGCTAGGAATTAACATGTTTGTCATTCCAATTAGTCTTGGAGAAGGCGGGGTTACCGGACTATCTATTATTTTATATTACTTGTTTCATATTTCGCCAAGTATTAGCACGCTTGTTTTAAATGCTATTTTACTAGTAATTGGATATAAATTTCTAGATGCAAAAACGACCTATTATACGATCGTAGCAGTAGTTGCCAATTCATTTTTCTTACATATCACAGCAGGATGGGCTGTGCCCTTACATGAGCAATTAATTGGTGTTGTCTTTGCGGGTGTTATAATGGGTTTTGGGATTGGACTTGTGTTGCGTGTAGGTGGCACAACAGCTGGATCTGTTATATTAGCTAGAATTGCAAATAAGTATTTAGATTGGAATGTTAGTTATGCTTTATTATTCTTCGATTTAATTGTTGTCGTCTTCACATATTTCGTAATTGGTGCAGAAAAGTTAATGTTTACGATTGCGATGCTGTATATCGGAACGAAAGTGATGGACTATGTTATTGAAGGGATTAATACGAAGAAAGCAGTGACAATTATTTCTGAGAGTAAAGATGAAATTGCTACTGAAATTAATACGACACTAGAGAGAGGGGTAACGATATTAAATGGCCGCGGAAATTATACAAAGGAATCAAAGGAAATTCTTTATGCTGTCATTAATAAACAAGAGTTACTTCGATTAAAGAAAATTATTAGAAGAATTGATCCGCAAGCCTTTGTGATTGTCCATGATGTACGGGATGTATTTGGAAAAGGGTTTATGGATATTTAAGGAGGTCAGACAAAGCGTCTGACCTTTTTTAGTAATAACGATAGTAATCCTGAGATTGAATGATACGAAATCCGCAAGATGAATACAATTCTAACGCGCCTTCGTTCGTCATCTCTACCTCTAGAAAAAGACTATAGGTACGCCAAGTTTGTATAATGGCTTTTAAAGCGTTTCTGCCGATTCCTCTTCCTTGATATTCTGGGAAAACAGCGAACCCGTAAATCCAAGCCTCATTATTGTGATGATTGATTCGTATTTTTCCTACTGGTTGTTGGTTCTTTTCAATTATATAAAATATCTGCGTACTTTCCTGTTTGATTCGTTGATTATAGTCAATGGCTTCCTCTTCTGAAAATCCAAAGCATTGCACATCTAGTAACACTTCTATGTCAAAATCATTCGGAAGTGCTTGTCTTAGCGTAATACCCTCTACTTCACCTAGCTCTGTCTCAACCCATTTCATTTGAAGCTCAGAAAATACATAATCACAACCTACATGATGTAAAAATGCCTTGGCAGACATAGAGGAGGAAGGTGCATTCAACAGAACTTGGCTAAAATTCCGTTCTTCGATGAATGCCTGCGCTTTTTGAAACATGGAGGTAAAAATCCCCCTTTTTCGATAATTTGGCTTTACCATCCCACACAATTCTACGTTATTCCCAAAGATGTAGAGACCGATAAATCCTACTAGTTCTTCTTGTTCATAATGAAGGAAGGTAGTTGTATCTTCAGCAGGGGATTTAAGCATATCCCAGTTTAGTTTTAAGCGAATCCGTTCCTCTTGTTCACACACCATTTGTAGTTCGTGAATCGCATCAATTTGTTGTGTAGATAGCATGCAGGGTCTCCTTTCATGGCAAAGCTGACAAGTACTTGCTATAAATGTAAAGAAACTTAAGTTAGTAAAATACAATGTCAGAAAATATAACAAATATTCTGACAAAATAAAAAACCGAATAGTATAATTCTCATTAATTACTAATTAATGGTTTCACAGATAAATTATCTCACATACCATCTATCTTTACATAATAAGAAGCGTATAAATCGTAAACATAATCCTTTTATATAAATACATCACATTTAAGGGGGGCGATATTCACAAAGAATAGACACCTAACTACATGAAGAATAAGGAGGTCTGATAGATTCATTCATGCAAGGAATAGGTGGAGAACGTATTTTATATTTTTGTGAATAGGAAAAGAGTCTTTAATTATGAAAGGTGATACTATGCAGAAGTCAAAAGAAGACGTGTTAAAGTCAGCTGAGGAAATACTTACACTCATTGAAAAAACAACGTTAAGTGAACAAGAACAACAACAGATTATTCAGGATTCTGTATACAATTTTAATACATTTGTGAATGAGGCGATATTGAAGCATCGCAAATCCGTTTCTAGTGATTCCTCGGTCGTGGAATGGGAAGGACAAGGTGCTGTGTTTCGTGACACAAAGGGGGATGAGTATTTAGATTGCTTAGGCGGGTATGGAGTGTTCTTACTAGGACATCGACATCCACAAGTGATAGAGGCAGTTCAGGCACAGCTAGGACGTTATGCCCTTCATAGTCAAGAACTGATTGATCCGCTTAGAGGGTATTTATCAAAGCTTCTTTCAGACATCACACCTGGGGATTTACAAATGTCCTACTTGGTAAACTGCGGAACAGAAGCGAATGAAATGGCTTTAAAGCTGGCCCGCCTATCAACGGGGAAAAAACATTTTATTTCTACTATTAATGGATTCCACGGAAAAACGCTTGGCTCCCTTTCTGCTTCAGGGAAGGCACTGTTCCGGGAACCGTATATGCCACTGTTGCAGGGGTTTACCCATGTTGCATATGGTGATGCTGATAGCACTGAGCAAGTAATTCGTAATTTAATTCAAGTAGGAGAAACAGTGGCGGGTATTATCGTGGAACCTGTTCAAGGTGAAGGGGGAGTAAATGTTCCGCCTGCTGATTATTTTCCACGGTTACGGGAAATATGTGATCGTTATGAATGCTTGTTAATTGTAGATGAGGTACAAACAGGTATGGGTCGTACGGGTAAGCTATTTGGAATCGAACATTACGATGTTGTACCGGATATTATGACCCTTGGCAAGGCGCTTGGCGGAGGCGTAATGCCTATCGCAGCTATGGTAGCTAAGAAGAAGCTGTGGGGCAAAATGGAAGAAAATCCTTTCCTTCTTGGTTCTTCTACATTCGGCGGGAATCCACTTTGCTGTTCAGCAGCTATTGCTGGAATAAAAACGATTCTCGAAGACGACATTCCAGGGCAAGCGAGCAAGAAGGGCAAATATATAGTCGATCATTTAATGGAAATGCAAACGAAATATCCAGAAATTTTAAAGGAAGTTCGCGGGCTAGGATTGTTAATTGGAATGGAATTTACATCCAATAAACTTGGATACGATATAGCGAAGCGATTGTTTGATGAAAAGATTCTTGTGAGCGGTACGATCAATAATGCAACGGTTATCCGAATTGAACCGCCAGCTGTTATTTCTTATGAACAAATTGATAGATTACTAGAAACGTTGAATCGTAGTTTTGCATCGCTTGCTAAGGAATATAAGGCATTGCAAACGCAGTTATGACGAATTACATCATTAATTAACTGAATTTTAAGAAAATTAACAGTGGACATTTAAGGTAATGGCTAAGTTCAGGAAAAGTTTATTGTACATTAGGAGGAATGATATATGGAAAATGGCGTGACATTAAAGCGGTCTCTCGGATTGTGGGCAGTGGTGGTTCTTGGGTTAGGTTACTTAACACCTGCGGTAGTATTTGATACGTTTGGAATTGTATCCGGAGATACGAATGGTCACGTCCCGACTGCGTATATAATCGCACTTGTTGCTATGCTATTTACAGCATTTAGTTATGGGAAAATGGTTCGTGTGTACCCAACATCTGGATCAGCATACACTTATGCGCAGCGGACAATGGGTCCCCAAATCGGTTTCTTTGTTGGATGGCTATCACTTCTTGATTATCTTTTGTTACCGATGGTAAATGTTCTGCTAGGTAAAATATATTTAGAAGCAATTTTCCCAGATATTCCTTCTTGGATATGGGTTATCGCATTCGTCTTATTCTTTTCAATTGTAAATATGACTAGTCTTAACACAACTGCAAACCTAAGTAAACTCTTTGTTTTGTATCAAGTCCTAATTATTGGAACCTTTATTGTTCTTGCGATTATGGAGCTGAAAAAAGGAATGGGATATGGACAAGTATTCACACCTGCACCATTTTTCTCAGGGGATATGAGTCTATCATCTCTAGTTACCGGGGCTACTGTTTTATGCTTTTCCTTTTTAGGATTTGATGCGATCACAACGTATTGCGAAGAAACAGGCAATCCGAAGAGAACGATCCCGTTAGCCATTTTTCTAACAGCTATTATCGGCGGCGTAATTTTTATTGTTAGTTCTTATTTTGCTCAAGCGATTTATCCAGATGTGAGCGTATTTCAAAATCCTGATGCTACAGCACCGGAAATTGCCTTATATGTAGGCGGCAAAATATTTCAGTTGATCTTTTTATCGAGTTCTTTCGTTGGTGTCATTGCATCTGGCCTTGCCTCTCAGGCAAGTGTATCCCGCTTACTTTATGTAATGGGAAGAGACGGGGTCCTGCCAAAGAAAACGTTCGGCTATGTTCATCCAAAGTGGAGAACACCCGTTTTTAACATTGGAATGGTAGGGGTGATTTCCAGTTCTGCGATTTTCTTTAATCTTGAGACTGCAACTGCCTTTATTAACTTCGGTTCGTTAATCGCCTTTTCTTTCGTAAACCTGTCCGTTATTGCTCACTATGCAGTTAAGAAGAAACAGGTAAAGACGATGAAAGACATATTTAATAATATTGTGCTTCCGTTGATTGGCTTCGCCTTTGTGTTTGTGCTTTGGCTAAATATTGAACCAACGTCCTTTATTCTAGGATTAAGCTGGGCGGCCATTGGCGCTGTGTATGTATTATTTATAACAAAGGTTTTCAAAGTGAATTTGAAAAATTTAATCTTCGATCAGAATGAGCCGATTCTACCTATTTTGAATGAGACAGCAAAATAGAGGAGCTAGGTTGAGTAACGGGGGGATATGTATGCAAAAACAAATGGTAGAGAAAATGTACATTAACGGAGAATGGGTGTTTGGTTCAAAAGGGGATACTAGGCCCGTTGTGAACCCAGCTACAGAAGAAGTAATTAGCTATGTGACGGAAGGTACGATTTATGATGCCAAGTGGGCAGTTGCTTGTGCAAGACGTGCCTTTGATAACCAAGCTGAATGGGGTTCGAGTCATGCTAGAGATCGTGCCCAGTTGCTTCATCAGTTAGCAAATCTTCTAGAAGCGGATAGGGAAGAGTTTGCGAAGATTGAGACATTAAATGGCGGAAAAACTATGCGAGAAGCGGATTATGATGTGAGTGATGCAGTGAACCAGTTGCGCTATTTTGCAGGTTTAGCAGCTGCTCCTCATGGACAAACCTACGATGTACCAGAGGATATGCAAGCAATGGTTGTGCGCGAGCCAATCGGTGTTGTTGCACAAATTATCCCGTGGAATTATCCGCTCGTAATGGCTACGCAAAAGCTTGCACCTGCTATAGCTGCGGGATGCACGATTGTCATTAAACCGGCAGAACAGACTCCGCTCTCACTGATTCGTCTTTTTTCCTTAATCGATCAGCTGGATTTTCCGCCAGGTGTCATTAACATGGTGCTAGGAGCCGGTGAGACAGTTGGAGCAGAACTATCTAGAAATCCGCTTGTAGATATGGTTGCCTTTACAGGCGGAACATCAACTGGAATTGCGATTATGAAGGCAGCAGCAGATACTGTGAAGAAAGTAGGACTTGAGCTAGGCGGGAAATCACCTAATATTGTGTTCCATGATGCTGATTTCGACGTTGCAGTGGATCATGCCCTCTATGCCATTTTTGCTAATCAGGGCCAAGTTTGTTCAGCGGGCTCTAGGCTGCTACTTGATAAGAAAATATACGATTCGTTTGTAACCGAACTTGTGGACCGTGCAAAAGCGATTATTGTTGGACCAGGGACGGATCCTATGAGCGAAATGGGTCCGCTTATTTCTAAGGAACAGTTAAACCGAGTTCTTGGTTATATTGAACTAGGCAAGGAAGAAGGAGCGACTGTCCTATGTGGGGGTAAACGAATGGAAGGAGCGGGTTATTTCGTCGAGCCGACTATTTTCACGGATACCCTACCGGACATGCGGATTGTGCAAGAAGAAATCTTTGGTCCTGTGTTAGTAATTCAAACATTTGAAACCGAAGAAGAAGCGATTGCACTTGCCAACGGTACGAAATATGGTTTGGCTGGTGCTGTGTTCACTTCGGATGTAGCGAAAGCGCACCGCGTGATTAAACGATTACGTGCTGGAATCACATGGATTAATACGTATCATTATACGTATAACGAAGCTCCTTGGGGTGGCTATAAGCAAAGTGGAATTGGTAGAGAGCTAGGAACGTATGGATATGACGAATACTTAGAAACGAAGCAAGTGAACGTTAACTTACACGTAGCTCCGACCGAATGGTTTGCAAAAAAGGAATTAGAAAAGAAATAAGAAGAAGTTGTTGGAATGGGGAGGTCGCTGAAACTTTGTTTCAGTGGCCTCTAGTTTTGTTAAATAGTAAGTTACATCTAACCGGCTGAAGAAAGTACGTTTCTAACCACTTTCAAATAATTGTAAATTTATTTATCAGATTAATACATAGTATATTTCGCTGATGTATAAGATAAATGTTTATATTTCATTTTATTTATAGTATTTTTTAATAAAAATATCTTTATATCGGGTGATATAGTTTGGATTCATTTGATTTAAGAATCTGAATAATTAGAGGTGCACATATGGAAGCAAACTTGCTATTTAAAGGGCTATTACTTGGGTTTGTAATCGCTGCACCAGTTGGACCGATTGGAGTTCTTTGTATTCGCAGGTCGCTTGTGCAAGGAAAACTTTATGGATTTTGCTCAGGACTAGGAGCTGCAACGGCTGATGCGATATATGGAAGCATTGCCGCGTTTGGTTTATCCTTTGTCACAACCTTCCTTGTCGATCAAAAACTTTGGTTTCAATTGATTGGCGGCTGCTTTCTATGTTATTTAGGTGTGAGTACGCTTAGAAGTAGACCAGCTGAACATGCAGCACAAGTGAAAGGAGAAGGCTTACTGCAGGCATACATCTCGACGTTGTTTTTAACGGTAACGAATCCAATGACGATTCTTTTCTTTATAAGTGTGTTTGCAGGGATTGGAATGTCTACAATGGAACACTCTTCGTTTTCAGCGCTCCTGTTGGTATATGGGGTATTCGGTGGGTCAGCGTTATGGTGGTTTCTCTTAAGTTCGGGGGTGGGCTTCTTTAAACATAAAATGAACCTAAAATCGTTGATCTGGATCAATTGGATTTCGGGTTTTACGCTATTGGGATTTGGGTTATTTGGTATATACACGGGTTTGTTTCGGTGAGTATAGAAAGGTGCAATCTGAAAAAATATGAAAAAAAAGAGGTCAATGAAATACGTTACGTTTTTCATTGACCTCTTTTTTAAACATGTTGCTTTTGCAAAATTTCTCGAACCTTCAAGAAGGCTTCCTCTGTATTTTGCGCTTGAATATGAATTCTACGGTTTTCTGGATATTGATTCATCGTATATTCATACCGCGGATCATAGTAGTTTTCAAGTAATAACTCCACAGCAGAAGCAAAATCGCCAGCAAGTAAGTCTGCATGGATTTGTGCTGCAATCGGGGTATGAATACGGCTTTTGATTTTTTGGAATACGTCTATGCATTGCTGTTGGTATTCCCAAGGACGATAGTCTTCTAAAATGTTGCGGACTCTCTCTTTCATCGGCAATTCAATAAATAACTCTTTTCCTTGTTCTTTCTTCTCCATGATAAAGCGAGGAAGTACGACTTTTCCAACGCGCTGACTCTCTGCTTCCATCAAGACGTAGGGTGCTTGCTGAAGGGGAAGCAAGGTTTCGAAAAGAAGAGAATCAAATGACTTCTGGTTGTGCGGCGTAAGGCCAATTTGTCCAAAGATGCTACCTCTATGATTTGCCATTCCTTCAAAATCAAGAACCGGATAGCCCTCGCTTAACAGTTTCCGCAGAATAATGGTTTTTCCAGATCCAGTAAACCCGTTCACTACATAAGCAGGAGGTTCTAAATGAAAATGCTCTAACGCCTCTACAACATATCTACGATACGCACGAAATCCGCCTTTAATCCGGTATGTGTGAATGCCCATAAGATCTAAAACCGTCGAGGATGTTTTACTACGCATACCGCCGCGCCAACAAAAAACTACTTTCTCTGCTTCGATTTCGTGAAAGGACTTCACGAATGCAGGTAGTTTGGCGGAAGCAATCTCAAGACCTCGCTGCTTCGCCAGCTGAACGCTTTCTTGCGTATAGATAGTACCAACCTCTGCCCGTTCTGCATCATCAAAAAGCGGTATATTGATGCTGCCGGGAATCGTCGCACTTTTAAATTCAGAAGGGGATCTTACGTCAATGAAAACAAGATCCTTCTTATTTCGTAATTCGAGTAATTCTTCGATTTCCATGTCATGGAACAACGCAATCATTCCCTCTCTTGTCCTACTTCACAATAATTTGTCCAGGGTGCTCGGCAACAACTTCTCCAATTAAGCTTGCTTCTACACCTTGGTTAATAAGGTCAGCTAATAATGTGTCTGCTTCATCGCCTGCTACAGATATGAGTAAGCCTCCTGAAGTTACAGCGTCACATAGAATCCATTGATCAATTTGATCGAGATCTTGTGGGAAGGTAACCGAGTCCTTCACGTGGTTAAAATTATTTTTCGTACCACCTGGTATATGCTTTTGCTCAGCCAATTCTCGGACGCGGGGTAATACAGGTACTTGATCCTTCACAATATGAATACCAACGCCGCTTCCTTTGGCCATTTCTGTTGCATGCCCAAGAAGGCCAAAACCCGTTACATCGGTGCAGGCATGAACATTGTATGGCTTCATCGTTTCTGCAGCCGTTTTGTTTAAGGTTGTCATAACCTTCGTAACACGGTCGATTTCTTCGTTTGTTAAGGCTTCGTGCTTAATCGAAGTAGTCATAATACCAACGCCAATCGGCTTTGTGAGAATAAGCTTATCGCCGGGTTTTGCACCTGCATTTGTTCGTACTTTTTTGGGATCTACGAGGCCGGTAACAGCCATCCCAAATTTCGGTTCCTTATCGTCAATGGAGTGACCTCCAACAAGGGTTGCACCTGCTTCTTTCAATTTATCCGCTGCGCCGCGTAGGATATCAGCAAGAATTTGTTTGTCTACTGTATCAATTGGAAACGCAACAATGTTAAGGGCAGTGAGCGGCGTGCCGCCCATCGCATAAATATCACTAATCGCATTGGCAGCTGCTACCTGTCCGAATGAATACGGATCGTTAACAATCGGAGTAAAGAAGTCAACGGTTTGCACAAGTGCGACATCATCGTTAATCCGATATACACCTGCATCATCACTTGTATCAAGTCCAACAAGCAAATTTGGATTTGCTACTGCAGGAGGAAGGGTGCGCATCACTTCTGCTAAATCTGCAGGACCGATTTTGCAGCCGCAGCCTCCTTTTGATGATAACGAAGTAAGTTTAATGGATTCAGAATGTGTCATAGGACACCAGCCTTTCTAATTTAGGTCTGTCTACCATTATAAAACAAAATTCCTGATAATACATATTTCACTGCATCTATATGGGTTTTGTAATTGGAAGGACGATGTAAAATATAGTTTGTTGCTCATCAGATGTAACAGTAATGGTTCCGTGGTAGCGATGAGCAATCTCATTCACAAAAAATAATCCTTAATAATCAGATTGATTTTCTTACCTTTTACATTACGAAAGTAAACCACTTTTTTGATAATCGTATGTTTTTAGCAAATTAGTTCTCTATTAGAACCTTACAAAGTTTTTACGTTACATTAATATGTGGTTTACATTATAAAAGTATTCTAAATCAGTAAACAATCAACAAAAATATTAAACAAACAACACTAGGGGGAAAATCGAAATGAAGCGTAATTGGAACAAGAGGTCTTTTAAATCTATTCAAGCTGTAGTTTTAGGAATGAGTTTACTAGGTTTAGCTGCTTGCAGCGGGACTAATCAAGGATCTACTTCTTCTGGCCTTAGTGATCCAAATTCATTATCCGTTGCAGATATTGAAGCAAAAGCAAAGCAAGAAGGGACGATTAACAGTGCTGGTATGCCTAATTCATGGGCAAACTGGGGTGAAACGTGGGATAACGTGACAAAAAAATATTCATTAAAACATGCAGATACAGATTTATCCAGCGCTGAAGAGATTGCTAAATTTGAAGCTGAAAAGCAGAATGCAACAGCCGATATTGGTGACGTTGGGATTTCTTTTGGACCAATTGCTGTACAAAAAGGATTAACCCTTCCATATAAAACTTCTCATTGGGACGAAATACCGAAATGGGCGAAAGATGATAAAGGAAATTGGGTTGTTGGATACCAAGGAACCATTTCATTTCTTACGAATAAAAACCTAGTTAAAAACCCGCCAAAATCTTGGGATGATATTTTAAACGGTAATTACAAAGTAACAATTGGAGATGTGCAGCACGGAAATCAGAATCAGATGGGAGTTCTTGCTGCGGCTATGGCTTACGGTGGTAATGAATCGAATATTCAGCCAGGGGTTGATTTCTTCGCTAAGCTTGCTAAGCAAGGACGCTTAAGTCTAACTGATGCAAAACCGGCTAACATTGAAAAAGGCGAAGTAGAAGTTGCGATTGTGTGGGATTTCAATGCACTTGGTTACGCTACACAAATTAACCGTGACCAATTTGACGTATCTATACCAAAAGAAGGATCTGTAGTAAGCGGATATACAACCATCATCAACAAATATGCAAAACATCCGTATGCAGCGATGGCAACTAGAGAATATATCTTAAGTGATGAGGGACAAATTAACTTGGCCAAAGGATTTGCTCGTCCAATTCGTGATGATGTAAAACTTCCGAAAGATGTAGAAGACAAGTTGGTTCCAAAAGATGAATATAAAAATGCAAAACCAATTCAGGACCAAGCTGCTTGGGACAAAACTGCTAAAACTTTACCACAACTATGGCAACAAGAGGTGTCAGTATATGTCAAATAAAGTTATCGCCATTGTCGTTGATGGCATGAGATATGATAAAGCATGTGAGGCGTTTGGATATATTCAACATCTTGTTGAAACAAATCAGGCAGCCCTATACAAAATGAAGTCAGAGCTTCCTAGTCTTTCCCGTCCATTATATGAAGTATTACTGACAGGTACACCTGCGTCAGTAAATGGAATTACGGCAAATCCAGTTGTACGCTTATCTACGGAGAAGAGTCTCTTTCATCTTGCGAAAGAAAACAACTTAAAAACTGCATCTTCAGCTTATTTCTGGGTTAGTGAACTTTACAACCGCGCACCATTTCATTATATAGAAGACCGCGAGCAAGATGATGAGTCGAAGCCTATTCAATACGGAAGATTTTACTGGGATGATTACTATCCAGATAGCCATGTAATGATGGATGCAGAAGCTTTACGCAGAAAGTATGATCCTGACTTTTTATACATTCATCCTCTAGGGGTTGATGTAGTAGGAGAAAAGTATGGTTCGGAATCGAAAGAATATCGTGAGCAAATATTAAAAATGGGAAGTTTGCTTGCACAGCTTTTACCTATTTGGATGAAAGAAGGATACCATATTTTAATTACAGCTGATCATGGTATGAGCGAATATGGTAACCATGGCGGCATTACTGATGGTGAACGTGACGTACCGCTTTTTATCATCAGCCCTAAAATTGAAACTGGATTTCATGAGGAAGTAATTCCGCAATTAGCTTTTGCACCGCTCGTATGTCAACTTTTAGATATTGAGCCTAGTGATAAAATGATTTCATATAGACTGTCTGCATTAAAGGATAAGGTTTCTCTTTGAATAGGATAAGCTATCTAAAGTCGAATTAAAAAAACCATACGCGGGAGGGGGGTTCCTTTTCTCCCGCTTACTTTTTTTACAAATAAATTTTGTAGAGGGATCAATCTTTCATCCCTAGATAAAAAGTTTGTTAGCACACATTGAGGAGCGAAAAATCTTGCGAAAAATAAAAAAACAAAAATTGTATTTATTAGCTCTTTTACTCCCGTTTCTTATTTTTGTTATTGCTTTTGAAATCGGACCATTAGTTTCTATGATTCAAGATAGCTTTCATGCAGATGACGGAATCAGCATTACAATTGATCAATATGCAACTATATTTAAAAGTAAATTTTACTTACAAGCTATTCAGAACAGCGTCACTATTTCATTATGTTCCGCAATCATTTCTATTATA
>NZ_JBXKMX010000112.1:0-4026 GCF_056992975.1 Ectobacillus sp.
CCAGTCCTAAACATATCTTATCATATCTTATAGTATTAGAGGTGAGATGCTTGGTACGGGAAATCATATGTAAAGAGCGTCTTCTTGCAATTATTATCTCGAAGAATTTTTTCAAACCAGGGATTCACTTTGTTACCCCTTATTATTTTTCTCAGCAGCTGGCTTTTTTGAATCACCCCTCAGGAACAATAATTCAGCCTCATGTACATCACTTGGTTCACCGAGAAGTTCAATATACACAAGAAGTGCTTTTTATAAAAAAAGGGAAGCTTCGAGTAGATTTTTACGATGAAGAGCAGAATTATCTGGAAAGTGTCCTGCTTACAGCAGGAGACACGATTCTGCTTGCAGCCGGAGGCCACGGATTCGAGGTGCTAGAAGACGCGGAAATAATCGAAGTAAAGCAAGGCCCGTATGCCGAGTCAGAAGATAAAACAAGGTTTTCTGGAATTTCCTCTGAACGGACCATTCTGAAGGATGAGCCATGAACAAACCTGTCCCAGTTAATGAACCTCTATTGAATGGAAACGAAATAAACTATTTGATAGAAAGCATAAAGTCCGGATGGATTTCTAGTGAAGGCCCATTTGTGAAGCAATTCGAGCAAAAAATGGCTGCTTATGTTGGAAGGAAATATGCAATCGCTGTTTGTAACGGTACTGCTGCGCTTGAACTGGCTGTTGCTGCTTTGAATTTGGATCAGGGAAGCGAAATTATCCTTCCTGCCTTTACAATCATATCTTGCGTTGCAGCAATTATACGCCGAGGATGTGTACCAGTATTGGTGGATAGCGATCCGGTTACATGGAATATGGATGTGAGACAAATCGAGATGAAAATCACCTCGAAAACAAAGGCAATAATGGTTGTTCATATTTATGGTCTTCCGGTCGATATGGATCCGGTGCTCCAGTTGGCAGAAAAATATCACTTGAAAGTAATAGAAGATGCGTCTGAGGTGATTGGGCAAACCTATAAAGGAAGATTTTGCGGTAGCATGGGGGATATAAGCACGTTTAGTTTTTATGCGAACAAGCATATCACGACTGGAGAAGGCGGGATGGTTTTAACGGACTCTGAGGAGCTGGCAGAGCATTGTTCCTTTATGCGTAATCTTTGTTTTAGTCCGAAGAATCGATTTGTACATGAAGAATTGGGGCATAACTTTCGTATGACAAATCTCCAGGCTGCGGTTGGTTTAGCCCAGCTCGAACAGATTGATAATATCATCCAGCGCAAGCAAACAACTGGAAAGCACTATATGGCCTTGCTTTCGAATATTGGATGTTTTCAACTACCGCTAGAATTCAATAGTTATGCGGACAATATTTATTGGGTCTATGGAATTGTGCTGAAGGATGAGGTTCCTTTTGATGCAAATGAAATGATGAAGCGGCTGGAGCTAAAATATATCGGAACACGTCCTTTTTTTTGGCCGATGCACGAGCAGCCGATATTCCGCCGAATGGGGCTATTTTCAAAGGAGTCTTATCCTGTTGCTGAACGGCTTGCACGGAGGGGATTTTATATCCCGAGCGGATTAGCACTCACAGCCGAGCAAAGGATACTTGTTACGAATGCACTAAAAACAATTATAGGGGGGGAAGATATTCAATGAATGTCTTCGGCAACTCTTATTCCAAGTATTACAATTTATTATATCGGGATAAAAATTACACCGCGGAAGCAAACTTTGTGGATCAATGTATTCAACGTTATAATCCGGGAGCGACAACCGTAATTGATCTCGGTTGTGGTACAGGGAAGCATGCAAGTTTGCTTGCGCAGCAAGGATATCAAGTGCTTGGAGTGGATAGTAGTCAAGCCATGCTAGCTATTGCACAAAAGTCTGAAATTCCAGAATGTCTGCATTTTCAGCTTGGTGATCTACGTACTCTGAACTTACCTGAAGTCTTTGATGCTGCCATTTCTTTATTTCATGTCATGTGTTATTTTCATAAGAATGAAGATTTGCAGCTTGTTTTTCAAAATGTTTCTAAGCATCTTGGTAAGGGAGGGATATTTATTTTTGATTGCTGGTATGGTCCTGCTGTGCTTACCCAGCGTCCATCTGTTCGCCTTAAGGAATTGACAGACGATAATATAATTGTCACCCGAATTGCACAACCGTTCATATATGAAAATGAAAATGTAGTCGACGTTCATTATCATATATTCGTGAAAGATAAACATAAAGACACTGTTGAAGAAATTAAAGAGTCCCATCGGATTCGTTACCTGTTTTTGCCTGAAATCGAGGTAATGCTGAAAAGGGCTGGAATCCAGTTGGATGATTGCTTCGAATTTATGACAGGGCATCTTCCAGGATTTGAAACATGGAATGTATGTTATGTGGGTCGAAAGTTATGAAAAAAATAAGATTGTTTCTAAGCTGTACACCTGAATATGGCGGCACCTACCAATATAATCTTAATATACTTGACGCTGTTGCCTCCTTTCCCCTGGAACGATTCGAGGTTGTTGTCCATTACATGCACCAATTTTGGGAGAAGGGGCTTAAGTCCTATTCATGCATGAAAGTGCATACTCCCACAATAGACCGATTGTTTGAGAACTACCCATGTGATCTATGGATCTTTCCGTCTCAAGAGAGCTTGGGTTATCAAAAACCTGTTCCCGTGCTTTCTACTATTCATGATTTAATGCATCGATATGAAAAAAGATTCCCAGAGGTATCAGAAAACGGTGAATATGAATTGCGGGAGGAGAGTTATCTAAATATTTGCAGGTATACAAAAGGTGTATTGGTAGACTCAGAAGTGGGGAAAAGGCATGTTCAGGAATGTTATGGGTTACCTGATGATCAAATTTTCATTTTACCTTACATCCCCCCCAAATATATTTATAAATTTGAAACTATCTCTGATTTCGATGACAGATACAAGCTTCCTCCTAAATTTATTTTCTATCCAGCGCATTTTTGGCAACATAAAAATCACGTAGGGCTAATTTCTGCTATAGACCTGTTAAAAGAAGAACTTCCGGATCTTCACCTGGTATTGGTCGGATCGAAGCACAATGGTTATGAAAAGGTTCTGCAATGTGTAGAAGAGCTGAATTTAGGAACGAACGTTCATTTGATTGGCCATGTTCCTAATCAAGATATTCCTGAATTTTACCGACGAGCACGAGCTATAGTGATGCCTACGTTTTTTGGTCCAACGAATATTCCACCATTGGAGGCATTTGTTATGGGATGTCCAGCAGCAACGTCATCTATTTATGGAATTCCGGATCAGGTTGGTGATGCAGCTTTACTTTTTAATCCTGAATCCGTAAATGAAATTGCGTATTGCGTAAAGCGGCTATGGACGGATGATGAGTTGTGTCGAAGTCTGGTGGAAAAAGGGAAAAAACGCGCTGCCCTTTGGGGAGAAGTACAGTTTAACAAACGGTTGCTGGAAATTGTGGAACATATGACTACTTCATAGATAGGTGGAACATGGATTATGGGTTCTAGAGAAATTTCTCTACATGGTTGGAACCATCGCTGTATACTACCGTATATAATAATTCATTAACAAATTAGGGAGGGTCTTATGTTTCTGGGTTACCTTCGCTATTTTTTTATAAGGATAACATCGAGAAGGGGACATTTTAAATATGGAAAATAATAAGAGTATAAATGAACTACTAAGAATTGTTGCAAGTATTGAAGGATGGTTGGACCATTCTGAACAATTTGCATTATTACATTTACCTTCACTGGTTGACCATCTATACGGAGATATAGTTGAAATCGGTTCATATAAAGGAAAGAGTACAATTGCATTAGGTCTTGGAAGTTATTTAATGAGTACAAAAAAGCGTCCGATTTATGCCATTGACCCATTTGTACCAGATAACCAATTTTATTATGGAAATTATTTTGATACTTTCTGGGATAATATAAAGAATCAAGGACTAGAAGGTAGTGTCATTCCAATTAAAAAGTATAGTACGGAAGCCTATAGTGATTGTCCTAAATCAATAGCAGCTTTATTTATTGATGGTGACCACGAATAT
>NZ_JBXKMX010000113.1:0-8479 GCF_056992975.1 Ectobacillus sp.
TATAGTAAAGTAGGTATCATACTTACAATCCCAACTCTGTTTCTTACATTAGTTGGTTTATATGTTTGGTTAGAATTTATTCATTACTAATTAGATTAGTACAGATAATGGTACAGAAAAAAGCTCCCTATACAGGGAGCTTCAGATTGTCGACAAAGGCATTTGGAATGGTCTCATTCCAAATGCCTTTTGATATGTTTATAGAATTTCGGATACTTTTATCCCAAGTGAAGCGGGATTTTACTCTCCGAGTATCTTCCTTTAGGCCATCACCTGACCTTGCCAAGTCCAGTTCGCTAATTTCTTTAAATTTATGGCAGCAAAAGTCAGCATCGCCTGCATGGACAATTTTTTTAGACCTCGTAAGGTTGTCCAACGCATACCATGCTTTTCTTTCGCATCGGCAAAGACACGTTCAATCGTCTCTTTCCGCCGTGCATAAATTTCTTTCCCTTCATTTGTATGACGAAGATGATCGGCTTCTTCCATATAATTCTCCCAAATGTGACGTTGAATCAGCTTTTGATGGATTTGACTCTGCGTACACTGAGCTAACAATGGGCAACTCTCACATTTTGAAGGATTCGATTTGTATTGACGATACCCTTCTTTCGTCGTTGTAGAATACGGTAATATCTGTCCTTGCGGACAGATATAGCAATCATAATATTCATCATAAACGTATTCCTGTTTTCTCATGAATCCTTCCTTTGTTTTTGGTCGCGTGTAGGGAAGAACAGGTGTCATTTCATTTTCTATAAGGAAATTCGTAATAGCAGGTGTTTTATAGGCAGCATCAGCGGCAACCGCTACAGGTTTCGCCACCTTTTCTATGACTTTCTCAACTAGGGGTTGAAGCATATGACTGTCGTGAATATTTCCAGGTGTAACCATCGCACTTAAAATAAAACCATACCGATCCGCAGCTGTATGAAAAGAATAAGCAAACTGTTTGGTCCGTTCGTCTTTCACATAGTAGCCACTCTCAGGATCCGTGGTACTTTCTTTTATCTCTTTCCATTCTTCTTTTTCAAATTTCTCAGGAGGAAAAGGCTTTTTCCCATGATCCACACGATCTTGGTTTAATTCTTCTTGAAGTTTGGCCTCGTAAGCACGTGTTTCTTTTCGCACCATTTTCTTTTCAAACTTACGTTTATTCGCACTCGCTTTCACATGGGTTGAATCAATGAAAACATGGTCCGTCCTTAATAACCCTTGATCCGCAATTTCTTTAAGGATCTTATAAAAAATCTGTTCGAATAAATCTGTCTCTTGAAAGCGACGTTCATAATTTTTACCGAAGGTTGAAAAGTGAGGGATTTCTGTATAAAAGCCAAATCCTAAAAACCAACGATAGGCCACATTTGTTTCAATTTCTTTGATCGTTTGACGCATGGAACGAATGCCAAATACATATTGAATAAACGTCATTTTAATTAAGACTACTGGATCAATACTGGGCCGTCCGACTGATGAATAGAGGTCTTCTACCATGGGATAGATGAAAGAGAAATCTATCGCCGCTTCTAACTTTCGTACAAGATGTTCTTGTGGGACTACTTGATCAATTGTAATCATTTCAAATTGTTCTCGCTCGTGATTTTGATTTCTCGTCATCATCTTCCGTCACCTCGTTTTGTTCTTATAGTTATTGTAAAAGAAAAAAGACTGTAGGCAAACTCGAATTTCTTCGAGTTTGTCTACAGTCTGAAAGAACTGTTTTTACAGTTCTTTTTTTTATATACAACAGCCCGTTCGTAGGGGAGTTTCCTTCGATTGGGCTGTTGCAAGTTTCTATTGTTGATTACGGTATCCATTACCGAGACCCATTCCTTTACCTTGTCCTGCACCATTTCTGTTACCTGTACCTTGTTCTGTGTTACAAGTTCCATTCATTTGATGCTGTTTTCCATTTACACCAGGAGTCATTGTTTTTCCAGCTACGGCATTTTCAAATGCTTGTTGGTGGTGAGAAGATGCAAAGGATAGCTTCTGGAATACATCTTTTACATCACTAGGAATAGAGGGATCATTAATAAATTTATTGTACATCGCAATATTGTCTTTTTCAGCTTGTACACTTACTGCATAAGAATCTTGTAATTGATCTGGTACGGTAATCAGTTTACTGTAATCTCTGTCCTCTACTGCAACCCCGTATTTTTCCAAAAGCGGTTTAAGTAAGTCGATATGATGGAGCTCTGCCTTGTGAATAGGTTCATAGATTGTTTGGGAACCATATTTCGCTATGATGGCTTCGTATTCAGTTGCAGCTAATTGTTCATCTTGCATTGCATATTGTAAGGCCTCGTTGACAGTGATAGAGGAGTCTTCCAATGCCGCTTTACTTCCAACTAGAGCAGTTGCTTCTGCAGCCTCTGTTTTATTCATTTGGGTGCTTCCATAAACGCCTCCTGCCAGTAGACTAAGTGTAATAATACTCATTCCGATGATTTTCTTTGTTTTCATCGTCTTTCATCTCCTTCCTTGTGTATAGAATAACAAGGAAGTATGACGAAACTATGACGAAGGATAGAAAAAAATTAGCCTATTTGAGTTGGAGAAAGAGGAAGAATGACGGTGAAAGTAGACCCTTTTCCGACTTCGCTTGTGACTTCAATATGACCATGATGTGCGAGTACAAGTTGTTTTACAAGTGCTAGCCCCAGCCCCATTTCTCCTTCTGTTTTTTGTCTAGAAGAGTCAATTTTATAAAAACGTTCAAAAATATCTTGCTGCTGATCTACATCAAATCCAATGCCTGTATCTTGTACTGATATTGCTACATCCTTTGTATGCTGCGTAATCTGTATGGTAATGGATCCTTCGTTTGTAAACTGGATTGCATTTCGGATTAGATTGATAAAAATTTGACGAAACCGATCTTCTTCCATTTCAAGTGCTACATCGTCAAATGGAACTAATATGAGTTCGAGTTCTTTTTCTTCGGCAAGGATCGACATTTGTTCGGTAACAGCGGAAAGTACAGGTTTAAGAGCATGAACATGTAAATGTAAGTGCGTTTCTCCGCTTCGCAATCTTTCTAAGTCCATTACACTAAGGACAAGGCGAATGAGACGAATTGTTTCTTGTTCGAGTAGGAACAGTGTACGCTGCTCTTCTTCGTCAGAACATTCCTTTGTCCGAAGAATCTCTAAGAAGCCTCGCATTGTTGTTAAGGGTGTTTTTAGTTCATGTGACACATCAGCTAGAAACTGGGATTGCACGTTCATCATTCGTTTGATTTCGCGCTCCGTTTCTTCTAATGTTGCCGCCATTTTATTTAAATCCATTGATAAATCCGCAAGCTCATCATGACCTTGAACAGGAAGACGGTTGCTATAATTCCCATTCGCTATTTGCCTTGTTAAGTGCTGCATTTGCATGAGGCGTTGCTCGATGTGTTTAGATAAGAAAATACTAAGTAAAAGGGAAACGAGTAAAGCAATTCCGCCAATCATCCATAATACCGATTCAACCTTGTTAATTGCCTCTTCTGTATCGGTAATGGGGGAAACCAACATCAATGCCTCGTGGTTCTTAATCGGTAGAATGACAATCGTTACAGAGTCTTGTTGATGCAAACGTATATGCTTAAAGGTAAGAACGGTATTGGAATTAAGTGAATCCCAATTTTCCTTTGTTAATTGGAACCCGCCGGGGTATTCAGTCGATTCAGTAATCCGTTTTACATGATAAGATGTATCACTTGGCGGCGCCGTCTGTTCGGAAATAGAAGCTGGATTTTTAACTAAAAAAGTCCCTACACGGATAAGTTCTTTGCTTTTTAAATCATACAAGAAAGAAGGAATAAACCACTTTGTTGCCAGAAAGAGCGATAGAAAACAAAGGAGTAGTACGAGCAGGTGATTGGCCAGTAATTTATGAAAAAAACGAATCGTTCTTTTATGTGGTTTCATCAAATTTATACCCCACTCCCCATACTGTTTGAATCCAATTGCTCGCAACATTCCCCATTTTTCTACGTAATCGTTTGATGTGCGCATCAACCGTTCTTACATCCCCGTAGAAATCGTATCCCCATATTTGTTCGAGCAGCTGCTCTCTTGAAAATACATGATTGGGCCGCTTTGCAAAGAAAACGAGGAGTTCAAATTCCTTTGGTGTTAAATCTTTAACAGCCTCGTTATAAATAAAAACTGTATGGGCATCTACTTGAATAAAAAAATGTGCACCTTGGATGATGGTTTCTTCTTCTGTGTCCTTTATCTTTTGACTGGTTCTTCGTAGAATGGCACGTACTCTTGCCAAAAGGGTTTGTGAGCTAAATGGCTTCGTCACATAGTCATCTGCACCGTATAAAAACCCGGTTAACTGATCTTGCTCAGTATCTTTTGCAGTTAAAAAGAGCACCGGCATATCGGATGTTTTTCGAATCTCTTTTAAAATGGTCATACCATCTTTTACTGGTAACATCCAATCTAAAATAACAAGATCCGGCACAATACTTAAGCAATATTCTACAACCTGTGATCCATCTGGAAATGATACAACTTCATATCCTTCTTTGTTTAGCATCATCGTTAATAATTCTCGTAAAGAAGAATCATCTTCTATTATGCAAATCGTTGTCATTGCCTTCACCCCTTTCTTCTCTGTTTCTAGTAAATCATGATACGAAAGAAAAAAGTAGTCATTTCTTTCTACCTAAAACGGTAGTACTATGGAAAATAAGCGTATTTTTATTATAAAAGGTGGTTTTATATGAAAAAGTCAGTAGTTGTTCTCTTTCTCGTTTTAGCAAATTTACTTTGGGCCGGAAATTATGTGTTCGGAAAATATGTGGTAGCTGAACTATCTCCGCTCCAAATTACATTTTCTCGCTGGATGATTGCGGTTGTTTTATTATTTCCAATTGCACATTTTATCGAACATCCAGACTGGAAGAGTGTGTGGAAGAAGTGGAAGCTCCTATTACCAATGGCGGCGCTCGGTATTATCGGGTATAATTTTTTCTTATACATAGCGCTTCAGTATACGACTTCTTTGAATGCAGCCCTTATTAATTCATTAAATCCGGCGTTAATTGTATTGTTTTCTTTTTTGTTTTTAGGAGAAAAACTAGCTGGGAAAAATATTTTCGGTCTCTTTCTTTCGTTGTTTGGTGTGTTGCTAATTTTAACAAAAGGACAGCTCCAGCAGATTTTTACAATTCATTATAATGTCGGCGATTTGATTATGCTGTTTGTTATTTTAATTTGGACGGTGTACTCGCTGTTAGGAAGAAAGTTAAAAGGAGTACCGCCGATTTCGGCAACAGCTGTTTCTGTCTTTCTCGGTCTTCTTCTTATATTACCGTTCGTACTTGCAACAGGTGTACATGTGCCGCATAGTGAACGAGCCCTAATTGGAATTTTGTACATTGGACTTTTTCCGTCAGTCGGTTCGTTTGTCTTCTGGAATATTGCGGTTGGACAAATCGGGGCAAGCCGTGCGGGAATCTATTTAAATTTAATCACGGTTTTTACTGCAATTATAAGTACATTTTTAGGACAACCGATTACGATGATTCAAATCATTGGGGGTCTGCTCGTATTCGGCGGGGTATATATGACGAGTAAAAAGAACGTAGCTGTCGTGAAAAAAGCTGCATAAGGGAGAAAAGAGAAAGCTAGTATGCCGTAGCGGCGTGCTGGCTTTTTTTATGAAAATCTTTTGTAAAAGAAATCGTGGCTGCGGCGGAGGGGAATCGTCACGATGGGAATGAAAAATCCAAATTTGCCCTAACCAATCCCCGTCCCTTCTCAAAAAATAGCATTGTAAATCAAACAAAATCCCTTATAATAAAAGTAACAGATAATGTAAGAAAACATAACATCACGTAATAACTATTTGCAAGAAGTATTCAAAATACGCAACGTTTGGAACATCTTAAATACAAAACCGTGTGAAGGCAATAAGGATATGGTACGGATTCGAGAAGGGGGAATGGACGTGCGTTTAACAACTCGGGAACAAGAAAAGTTACTTGTTGTAGTAGCTGCGGATTTGGCGCGGCGCCGCAAACAGCGTGGGCTCAAGCTTAATTATCCGGAGGCGATTGCACTTATTACATATGAAATCGTCGAGGGAGCGCGTGACGGGAAAAGTGTGACGGAGCTGATGCAATTTGGTGCGACGATTTTATCTAGAGAAGATGTTATGGAAGGAATTCCGGAAATGATTCCAGATATCCAGGTTGAGGCAACCTTTCCGGATGGAACAAAGCTTGTAACGGTTCACGATCCGATTAGATAGGAGGAGCGTACGATGATACCAGGAGAATATCGCTTACGAAAAACGCCGATTGTGTGTAACGAAGACAAACCAAGTATAACGCTGTCTGTAGTGAACCGCGGAGATCGTCCAGTTCAGGTAGGTTCGCATTTTCATTTTTTTGAGGTGAATGATGCGCTCGAATTTACGCGCGGCGCCTCATTTGGAATGCATCTAGACATTCCAGCTGGTACAGCTGTGCGCTTTGAACCAGGTGATGCGAAGGAGATTCAGCTTGTGCCGTTTTCCGGCAAGCGCTGCGTATATGGCTTACATAATAAAGTGGATGGTCCGCTTGATAAGGGGGCAGAAAAATGACGTTTCATATGTCTCGTAGGCAGTATGCAGATATGTTTGGACCGACGAAAGGCGATTGTGTTCGCCTTGCTGATACGGAGTTGTTTATTGAAATTGAGAAGGACTATACCATTTACGGTGATGAAGTGAAGTTTGGCGGTGGTAAGGTCATTCGTGACGGGATGGGGCAGCATCCGCTTGCTACTCGCGCAGAATCGATGGATTTGGTGTTGACGAATGCAATTATCGTTGATTATACCGGCATATACAAGGCAGATATTGGCGTGAAAGACGGAAACATTGCGGCAATTGGCAAGGCGGGTAATTCGCTACTGATGGACGGGGTGACGATGACGATTGGGGCGGCTACAGAAATTATTGCGGCGGAAGGAATGATTGTAACCGCTGGTGGCATCGATTCCCATATCCATTTTATCGCGCCGCAGCAAATTGAAACAGCGCTTGCTTCTGGTGTGACGACGATGATCGGCGGCGGAACGGGACCTGCTACGGGTACGAATGCGACGACGTGTACGCCGGGTGAATGGAATATACACCGCATGCTAGAGGCGGCAGAGGAATTCCCGATGAATCTTGGCTTTTTAGGGAAGGGCAATGCATCCTCCATCGATGCGCTAGCCGAGCAAGTAGAGGCAGGTGCGATCGGATTAAAATTGCATGAAGACTGGGGCACAACGGCATCGGCCATCGATCATGCTCTGCGCGTTGCTGATAAGTATGATGTACAGGTCGCCATCCATACCGATACGCTAAATGAAGGCGGATTTGTCGAAGATACGCTAGCTGCCATTGATGGACGCGTTATTCATACGTATCATACAGAAGGAGCCGGGGGCGGGCATGCACCGGATATCATTAAAGCGGCAAGCTATCCAAATATTTTACCGTCCTCTACGAATCCGACACGTCCGTATACGGTAAACACACTCGATGAGCATCTCGATATGCTTATGGTCTGTCATCATTTGGATCCTTCTGTGCCTGAGGATATTTCGTTTGCGGATTCACGTATTCGAAAGGAAACGATTGCGGCAGAGGATATTCTCCATGATTTAGGAGTATTTAGCATGATTAGCTCAGACTCGCAGGCGATGGGGCGCGTCGGCGAAGTCATAATTCGCACGTGGCAAACAGCGGATAAAATGAAAAAACAACGTGGTGCTTTGCCAGAGGAGGGGGCGCAAGGCGATAATTTACGGGTGAAACGATATATTGCAAAATATACGATTAATCCAGCGATTACACATGGTATTTCGAACTATATCGGCTCGGTGGAAGTCGGAAAATTTGCCGATCTTGTCGTGTGGGACCCAGCCTTTTTCGGGGTAAAGCCGGATCTTATTTTAAAGGGCGGGATGATTGCTCATAGTGTGATGGGTGATCCAAATGCGAGCATCCCAACACCGCAGCCAGCACTATATCGGCCGATGTTTGCAAGTTTTGGAAAAGCAACGTATAAAACGTCGCTTACGTTTTTGCCAAAGGCTGCGTTTGATAATGGTGTCCACGAAAAGCTTGGCTTGCAGAAAAAAATTGGTGTTGTCAGCAATGTACGATCGCTGCAGAAGAAGGATATGAAGTATAACGGGGAAACGCCTGAAATTGAGGTAGACCCGCAAACATATGAAGTAAAAGTAAACGGAGAGCTTATGACTTGTGAGCCGGCCAGCGTACTGCCGATGGCGCAGCGCTATTTCTTATTTTGAGGTGAGACGATGATTATTGAACGGGTAATTGGCAATGTAGCAACAATAACTTCGCGGTCAAATCATACCGAGCGCATCTATTTGCGAAGTGATGAGCTCGTGAAACGAATTCTTCGCGTGACGACCGATCACGGCCATGATATCGGAATTCGGTTAAAGGAACCGATCGATTTGCAGGA
>NZ_JBXKMX010000114.1:0-2442 GCF_056992975.1 Ectobacillus sp.
TAATTGGCCTTTAGAAGAACCAGTTACAACTTCGATTTTGCTTACTTCATCTAGTTTCATCTTTTTATCTCCTTAGACTTTAATGAATTTATTTAATTAGTATTACCTTAATTATCCATAATAAATCCTAAAAAAAGGGAATACTACAATTACGTATGAATGTAGGAGGGAATAAATTTGACTATAGAAAACAATATATTGTCTATATTCGCCCTTGGTGGCATAAATGAAATAGGGAAAAACATGTATGTTATTCAGTATGGAGATGATCTCGTTATTATTGACTGCGGTGCAAAGTTTCCAGATGAAAGTTTATTAGGAATCGACTTAATTATCCCTGATATTTCTTACTTACAAGAAAATAAGAATAAAATCAGAGCGTTACTTATCACACATGGACACGAAGATCATATTGGAGGCGTTCCCTACTTTATAAGGGAATTGAATATCCCTATTTATGCAACGCGTTTTACACTTGGATTAGTCGAATTGAAATTACAAGAGCATGGACTTTTAGGGGATAGTGAATTATTTGAGATTGATTCAGACTCAAATCTTGTGTTTGGAGAAATTCAAACTACCTTTTTCAAGACGAGCCATAGTATTCCGGATTGTCTCGGCATTGTCTTACATACACCGGAAGGAAATGTCGTTCATACCGGCGACTTTAAATTCGATTTAACTCCTGTTAATAATCAATATTCAGATATTCATAAAATGGCAGCAATTGGAGAGCAAGGGGTATTGGTTCTTATATCTGAGAGTACGAATGCGGAACGCCCTGGTTCTACCCCATCCGAACGACTGGTTGGAAGCCAAATCGAAGAAGCTTTTATTAATGCAGAGCGAAAAGTCATTATTTCTACCTTTGCATCAAATGTGAATCGTGTTCAGCAAGTTGTTGCCGCCGCAATCCAAACAAATCGAAAGCTGGCGCTTCTTGGTAGAAGCATGGTGAATATTGTTTCCGTTGCGATGGAACGTGGATATGTACAGATTCCGGAAGGCTTGCTTATTAATCCGCAGGAAATCAATCAATTGCCTCCAGAAAGAGTGGCAATCCTATGTACAGGTTGCCAAGGAGAGCCGATGGCTGCCCTCTCACGTCTTGCAAGCGCTAATTATCGGGATGTAGACATCTTACCGGAAGATACCGTTATTATTGCCGCAACTCCAATACCTGGGAATGAACGTAATGTTTCACGAATTGTGGACAACTTATTTCTGCTAGGCGCGAAAGTGATATATGGATCGTCAAATCGAACAGGTATGCACGTTTCCGGACATGGGTATCAGGAGGATTTAAAACTTATGCTTACCTTAATGAAACCAACCTATTTTATTCCCGTTCATGGGGAATTTAGAATGCTGCATCTGCATCGCATGTTAGCAGAATCAGTTGGAGTCAAGAAAGAAAATACGTTTATTATAAATAACGGTGATGTTGTTGATGTTGAAAACATGATTGCTCGTCAGACTCGGAAAATATCGTCAGGAGATACTTATGTAGACGGATTGGGTGTAGGGGATGTCGGAAATATTGTCCTTCGAGACCGAAAACAGCTTTCTGAAGATGGAATGCTGGTAATTGTAATAACCCTTAGTAAATCAGATAAAAAGATGCTTTCTGGTCCGGACACAATTTCACGTGGATTCGTTTTTGCAACAGATTCCGAAAAGCTCTTAAGAGACATCAATCGTATCGTAAAAACAACGGTTAACGACTTGCTAGAAGTGAATAGACTGCAAAGAAACAATATAAAACAAAACATAAAAAAATCAATTGGACAATACGTGTATACCCAAACGAAGAGAAAGCCAATGATTCTTCCAATTATTATTGAAATATAAATGAAAGTGACATCATGATTACTTGGATTTCAATAGGAACTTTTGTTGGTTTCACTGTAATAGTTCGGCTTATCTTCCCCGTCAATAAAACTAATACAAGTTATTGAATACGCGGGGGGTTCTTCTTTTTGTGCAAACGATAGGTACCTGCACTACAATTACACATTTGCATAGATTAATTGGTAATCATAATCTAAAAACAAGGGAGGAATAATAATGGCTTCTTTGAATTACACTTCAGAGGCTACACAATTCACTTTCGATGTAAATAACAGTAATTTGTATACAAAGGATAGCCACAATTTTATTAATATCTTAGGGATTAATCAATTAAATACATTAGAAAATGTATCCTTACTCGATATTTTCTTGAGTGCAAATAATGTGATAGAGCCTCACTATCACCAAAATGCTGCTGAACTTGTTTATTGTATTTCAGGTTCTTCTATAGTTTCAATATTCAACCCATTTACAAAACAAATGCGCGATTACCCCATAAAACCAGGGCAAGTTGCAAATGTTCCACAAGGATGGTGGCATTACGAAGTAGCAACTGTAGATAACACACATCTTCTGGCAATATTTAATACA
>NZ_JBXKMX010000115.1:0-9631 GCF_056992975.1 Ectobacillus sp.
TTTGGGACATACCGATGACGAAACGACAACCCAAGTATATTTGCACATCACCAAAGATTGTAAAAAAAGAGGCTTCCCAAAAGTTCAAAGAACTCATGAAAAACCTCTGATTTTTTACATATTTTAAGGTTTCGACATCAAAACGGCATCAAAAATGAAGTAAATTCTTTCTAAATCCTTTTAAATCAAAGGTTTAGAGTTAGATTACATCATGCCGCCCATTCCACCCATGCCGCCCATGTCAGGCATTGCAGGAGCGCCAGCTGGTTCTGGTTTGTCAGCTACAACTGCTTCAGTTGTTAAGAACATAGCTGCAACAGATGCTGCGTTTTGAAGAGCAGAACGTGTAACCTTAGTAGGATCCACGATACCAGCTTCAAGCATGTTTACCCATTCGCCAGTAGCAGCGTTGAAGCCTCTGCCTACTGCTTCGTTTTTCAAGCGTTCTACAACTACAGAGCCTTCAAGACCTGCATTGATTGCGATTTGACGAACTGGTTCTTCTAATGCACGAAGAACGATGTTCACGCCTGTTGCTTCGTCGCCAACTGCATCGATAGAAGCTACTTTCGTGTAAATGTTCATTAATGCAGTACCACCACCGGCTACGATACCTTCTTCAACAGCAGCACGTGTAGAGTTTAATGCATCTTCAATGCGAAGTTTGCGTTCTTTTAATTCTGTTTCAGTAGCAGCTCCTACTTTGATTACTGCTACGCCGCCAGCTAATTTTGCAAGGCGTTCTTGTAATTTTTCACGGTCGAATTCAGAAGTTGTTTCTTCTAATTGAGCGCGGATTTGACCGATACGAGCATCGATTTGATCAGAGCTTCCTGATCCTTCTACGATCGTTGTGTTTTCTTTTGTTACTACGATTTTCGCAGCTTTACCAAGAGATTCAACAGTTGCAGATTTAAGGTCGCGACCTAGTTCTTCTGTAATTACTTCGCCGCCAGTTAAGATAGCGATATCTTCTAGCATTGCTTTACGACGATCACCAAAGCCTGGAGCTTTAACAGCTACAACATTGAATGTACCACGAAGTTTGTTTACAACAAGTGTAGCTAATGCTTCGCCTTCTACGTCTTCAGCAATGATTAATAGAGGACGACCTTGTTGTACCACTTGTTCTAACACAGGAAGGATTTCTTGAATGTTAGTAACCTTTTTATCTGTAATAAGGATGTATGCATTGTCAAGTACTGCTTCCATCTTATCAGAGTCTGTAATCATGTAAGGAGATGCATATCCACGATCGAATTGCATACCTTCTACTACGTCAAGTTCAGTAGTGAAGCCTTTTGATTCTTCAAGCGTAATTACGCCGTCGTTACCAACGCGTTCCATTGCTTCTGCAATCAATTCGCCCACTTCTGCATCAGCAGATGAAATCGCAGCAACTTGTGCGATTGAAGCTTTGCCTTCGATTGGCTTAGAAATTACTTTTAATTCTCCAATAGCAGTTGTTACTGCTTTTTCGATACCTTTGCGAATGCCCATAGGGTTTGCACCGGCAGTAACGTTCTTTAAGCCTTCACGAATCATTGCTTGCGCAAGAACCGTTGCAGTTGTCGTACCGTCACCAGCTACATCGTTTGTTTTGCTAGCTACTTCAGCAACCAATTTTGCACCCATGTTTTCAAATGCATCTTCTAATTCGATTTCCTTTGCGATTGTTACACCGTCATTTGTAATAAGCGGAGAACCGAATTTCTTTTCTAATACTACGTTACGTCCCTTAGGTCCAAGCGTAACTTTTACTGCGTTTGCAAGAGTATCTACACCGCGAAGCATTGCACGACGTGCTTCTTCACTAAATTTAATATCTTTTGCCATTTTTACGTACCTCCCTATTTTTTAAAAATAAGATGTATAAATTAACCGATTACAGCTAAAATGTCGCTTTCGCGTAAAATTAAGTATTCTGCACCTTCGTATTTAACTTCTGTACCACTATATTTTGAGAAGATAATACGATCACCTACAGCTACTTCCAAAGCTACAGTCGCTCCGTTTTCAAGCACTCGACCTGTTCCAACTGCTACAATCTTGCCTTCTTGTGGCTTTTCTTTTGCAGAGTCTGGTAACACAATACCACTAGCAGTTTTTTCTTCTGCTTCAACAAGTTCAATTACTACGCGATCACCTAATGGCTTTAGCATGAAAATAACCTCCTCAATTCATATGTAAGTTTTCTTTTTATTAGCACTCATCTCAATTGAGTGCTAACACACCTTTTATAATAATGAATCTCTATTTCTTTTGCAAGTATAAACCATAAATTTTCGTAACTTTTCCCACATAATCCCATAATAACCATCTCATACTGGAACAGTATACCCACTTCTTCTGAAAACATTCTTTCAGTAATTCTTATAAAATTGTATGATACAATAAAGTGAAACTGCGCTCGTTTGTTTGAAAAAGGACCACTTAGTTCTTTTCTCTCTTAAATGTGGATTTCCTTTTTTACGCATGTAAATTTATATAGAAAAGGAGACATGACAATTGAATACTAAATATTGGTGGATTATTATCACATATATTGTCATGCAAATTTCCAGTTTAGTTGGCGTTCCTCTTTTATTAAAAACTGGATTATATGTTACTTATACTAGGAATATGCAAATTGAAATGGCTTCCGCGCACTGGGCAATTATTAGCTTCGTAGTCGCTCTCATTATCACCTTACTGCTGCTCCGACATGACGATGATCCACTAGCTCGTGGGAAGATGGGACTTATGTACACGATTATTTGGATGTTTCTTGGTGTATTTCTGGCCATGTTTGCTCAGGCAATTGCAGCAACCATCGAAATGCGTCTATTAGGAATTAACCCCGGCTCTGAGAATACACAAAGGCTCGTAGATATAGCTAAAGTTGCTCCTCTATTCATATTAGTTACATCTATTTTCGGTCCGATTCTTGAAGAAATTGTGTTTCGAAAGATTTTCTTTGGTTCCCTTTATAAGCGTTTTAATTTTTTTGTTGCCGCCATTATAAGCTCGCTCATATTTGCAACGGTTCACTTCGATTTTAGTCATATCTTGATTTACACATCTATGGGTATTGTTTTTTCCTTTTTGTACGTACATACGAAGCGGATTATAGTTCCCATTGTTGCACATGTAATGATGAATACAATCGTGATTTTGGTAAACCTAGGATTAAGTAACAATATGGATAAAATCATGCGACAAGCTGAAAATTTGCACACAATTATTGGAGGATTTTAAAAATGCGTAGAAATTCACCTATGCTTATGGCAACTCTATATTTAATACTAGGCGCTATTTTCACGTATTTAGCTGTAACAAGCGTGGAAACTACGATATGGAACATTTACACACTCTTGCTAATTCTTATGGCCACCTTCGATTTCGGCTTTGCTATTCGCCTCATTATCGTTAAATGGAAAGCAAGGAACCATTAAGCAGCAGGGATTAAAAAATGGACCACAATCTGGTCCATTTTTTATCTTTCGCATTTCTTATGTAAGTGAATTTTTTCACTATCTCGGATAATGTTTTAGAAAATAAACGAGTGTTTGTAATTCGACTGATAAATCAATATGATGAATGCGAATATGTTCTGGCACATTAATACGTGCTGGTGTAAAATTTAAGATTCCTTCTATGCCCGTGTGTGACAATCGATCTGCAACAGACTGTGCTACAGCTGCCGGTACTGTTAATATGGCTACCTTTACATCCCCCATCCGTTGTTCCATTTCACTGAGATGGTAGACTGGAACTTCTCCTATAAACTGTCCGACCTTCTTTTCATCTACATCAAAAGCCATTTCGATTTTTGTGTTATTATTTTTCATGAAATTATAGTGTAAGAAAGCGGTTCCTAAATTTCCAACGCCAATTAATGCTACTTGAATTAAATCATCTTGATCAAGGGTTTGGCTGAAAAATGATAATAAATAGTTTACATTGTAACCATACCCTTTTTTACCTAGTGCTCCAAAGTAAGAAAAATCTCTGCGAATGGTAGCCGAATCAACTTTTACGGCTTCACTGAGCTCTGCTGAGGAAACACGTTGTTTTCCTGAAAGTGATAAGTTTTTAATAAAACGATAATACAAGGGTAGTCGTTTCGCAGTTGCCTGCGGAATTTTAGGCTGATCCATCATATCCCCCTTCTCTTTCCAATTTCTGTTTATCCCATAGGGAAATTTGACCTTTATTAACAGGAATGTACGTTGAAAGTTTATTGGTGTAAAGCTTTCCTTGTATAATAGAAAGAGACCATTGTCTCCTTATTAAACTATACACCATTTCTAATAGTGTTGAAAAACATTAGTTTTTTATAAATATACAGTAGACTAACTAATTTGAGGTGAAACACGTTGATTTTATTACAGGTAAACGGATTGACAAAGCTTTTTGGGGCTGATGTCATTTTATCCAATATAAAACTAGAAGTACAATCCCGTGAACGCGTTGCACTCGTAGGGCGTAACGGCGCAGGTAAATCAACTTTACTACGTATTATTGCAGGTGAAATGTCGTATGAATCAGGCGACATTATTAAACCAAAAGACGTTTCCATTGGTTACTTAGCACAAAATACCGGCTTAGAAACCTCATTAACGATTGGCGAAGAAATGCTCTCCGTATTTCGAGAACTGCAAGAAATGGAGCGCGACCTACGAAATATGGAGCAGGAAATGGGAAAAGAAGAAGTATTCAGTAATGAAACTCGTTATGAAAAGGTTCTAGCGGAGTACGATAGACTCCAACAATTATATAGTGATCAAGGTGGCTATCAATACGAAGCCGATATTCGCTCTGTTCTCAGCGGATTAGGTTTTCCCGTCGAAACGCACAAGATGCAAATTTCAATGCTAAGCGGTGGTCAGAAAACACGCCTTGCACTTGGGAAGCTGTTGCTTACAAAGCCTGATCTACTCATTCTAGATGAACCAACCAATCATTTGGATATCGAAACCCTTACATGGCTAGAACAATATTTACAAAGTTATTCAGGTGCCATCCTCATCGTATCGCATGACCGATACTTTTTAGATCGCATCGTAACCCAAGTATATGAAATATCTAATACACAAAGCAAACGCTTTACCGGAAACTATAGTAAATATTTAGAGCAAAAGGCCGAGTGGTATGAGCAAGAAATGAAGCGCTACGAAAAGCAGCAAGACGAGGTTGCAAAGCTACAAGACTTTGTGCAGCGTAACATCGCAAGAGCATCTACCACAAAACGTGCGCAAAGTCGGCGTAAACAATTAGAACGCATGGAGCTCATGACGCGGCCAGCTGATGATGAAAAATCCGCTTCCTTTCATTTTGAAATCGAACGTCAAAGTGGAAATGATGTGCTGCACGTACAAGATGTAGCTGTCGGATATGAAGGAAACCCGATTATTACTCATGTAAATATGCACCTATCACGTGGTGACAGTGTCGCCCTTGTCGGTCCAAACGGCATAGGGAAATCAACCTTATTAAAAGCTATGGTTCATCAGTTAGACTTTCTAAAAGGTTCTATTACCTTTGGCTCTAATGTCACAATTGGTTACTATGATCAGCAGCAAGCTATTCTCACTTCTTCCAAGCGCGTATTAAATGAGCTATGGGACGAGTTTCCTTTGCAGCCTGAAAAAGAAATACGAACCATTCTCGGAAATTTTCTCTTCTCTGGAGATGACGTGTTAAAAATCGTTTCTTCTCTAAGCGGCGGCGAAAAAGCTCGCCTTGCTCTAGCAAAGCTTATGATGCAAAAATGTAACGTATTAATATTGGACGAGCCGACTAACCATCTAGACATAAGTAGTAAGGAAATTCTAGAAAATGCCTTGATTCATTTCCCAGGAACCATTCTTTTCGTTTCTCATGATCGGTACTTTATTAATAGAGTTGCTTCCAAGGTAATAGAATTAGCACCATCTGGTACAACTGAGTATTTGGGCGATTACGATTATTATATAGAGAAAAAAGCAGAAACATTAGAAATTGCTCGTCTGAAAGAAGAGGACTTGGAAATTGTACTCGATGAACCAACTGAAAAACGAACCTATCAAGAAGACAAAGAGAAAAAAAAGCAGGATCGTCAGCGTGCTCGTAAGCTTGAGGAAATAGAAGAAACCATTATGCTGCTAGAAGAACAGATTGCTGCCTATGAAGAAGAGCTTTGCTCACCTGAAGTGTTCCAAGACTATGAAAAAGTACAAAGCATACACAAAGAAAAAGAAGCCTCTGAATCAAAGCTTGAATCTCTTATGGCGCAATGGGAAGAACTGCAAAGTTAATAAATATAGTCGCTTTCACTATCCACATGTGGATAGTAAAACGTACTTCACAAAAAAGGAGTAGAGGAATGAGCATTTTGCTCTTCTTCTACTCCTTTTTACACACTATCCACAGAGATATACACATATGCACGTTGATATTCCGCATTTTCCTAAAAGTTACGCACATTACCCACAGTTATATCCACAGTTATCCACAAAGATATACACAATTTCATCGTACTTAGTCACAAACTTTCCACCGATTTATTCACAGCCTTTACTTTAGACTGTGGATATTATCGCTCAATTGGCAACCCAGGATTCGCATTCAACGCTAATGTCGAACGCTTTCCTTGTTGATAAAGAATCGTTCCTGCTGCTCCTATCATTGCTGCATTGTCTGTACACAAAGACAAAGGTGGAATGATAAGCTCTATTTCATTTTGTTCCAGAAACGCCTGTTCTAGTGCACCGCGAAGTCCCTTATTTGCAGCAACCCCGCCAGCTAATAGCACTTGCTTTACCTTATATTGCTCTGCTGCGCGCACTGTTTTCGTTACTAATACGTCAATAACGCTTGCTTGAAAGCTAGCAGCCAAATCTTCGGGTACAATCGTTTCTCCGCGCTGGCTTGCATTATGCACAGTGTTAATAACTGCCGATTTCAATCCGCTAAAGCTAAAGTCATATGAGTCATGCTCTAGCCATGCCCGCGGCAAATCAATCGTCGGCTTTCCCTGCGCCGCTAAGCGATCAATATGCGGACCACCGGGATACGGAAATGATAATGTCCGTGCTACTTTATCATAAGCTTCTCCCGCTGCATCATCTCTTGTTTCGCCAATTACTTCAAATGAGCCATGCTCTTTCATATAAACAAGTTCAGTATGACCACCAGACACAACAAGAGCTAGTAATGGAAATTGCATTTCCTTAATCAATCGATTTGCATAGATGTGTCCAGCAATATGATGCACACCGATTAAAGGAATCTGATGAGCAAAAGAAATCGCCTTTGCAGCATGTACACCTACAAGCAATGCCCCTACTAATCCTGGCCCCTCTGTTACCGCAACGGCATCAAGATCAGCAAAAGTAAGATTGGCCTGTGTTAACGCCTCTTCGATTACAATTGTAATTTGTTCGACATGATGGCGAGATGCAATCTCTGGAACTACGCCTCCAAAACGCTTATGGCTTTCAATTTGAGATGCGACCACATTCGAAATAATTTCTCGTCCGTTTTTTATAATTGCTGCTGCCGTTTCATCGCAGCTTGATTCGATAGCTAATAGTAGTGTTTCTTTCTCCATTATAAATTCACCCACATTACGAGAGCATCCTCGTAGTTATCTGTATAGTATCCTTTCCGAATACCACCATTTAAAAACCCAAGCTTCCGATAAAGTCCTTGCGCGGTATTATTTGATACACGCACTTCAAGAGACATCGTCTTGCCTCCTTTTAACCGTGCATTTTCCATAACAAAGCGTAGCAAAGCCTCTCCGAGTTTCCGACCTCTATACAAAGGCAATATCGCTATGTTTGTTATATTTGCCTCATCTAAAATAAGCCACATCCCGCAATAGCCTACTACCCGACCGCCCTCTTCTATGACAGTGTAGACCGCATACTCGTTCATCGTTAATTCTCGGATAAACGCATCCTCAGTCCAAGGAATTGCAAAAGATGCGTGCTCAATTTCTAATACTTGCTTTATATCGCTTAATTGCATGTCTCGAAACGTTATGAATGTGTCCATTGCCTATTCCTCTACTTCTTTTGGTTTGCTAGCCATTTCGCTTCCGCCTCTGCTAGACGCAAATAGTTTGGCACAAAGGTGTGTACATCCTCCGCAGTAGCATCTGCTCCCATCATCGCTAATAACCCTGGTCTCGGATGATTGATCATTGCATTTGCATAAACCGCCTGATCACCTAATTCCTGCTGTATAGCTGCTTGATGAATAGCAACGTCTTGGCCTATAAACAAAATAGGCTGCTCATATTGTTTTACGACCTCCAACCAATCAGGTAGAAGGATAATACGGTCCTCCTCTTGTACGTGTAAGCCATTTTCATATCGGTACAAGCCTGTAAAAACCTGTTGACGACGCGCATCAAACAAAGGACATATGTATCCGTTAAAATGCTCTCCATTAATCGCTAACGCTGCTAGGCTTGAAATACCTGATAGCGGAATTTGCAATGACCATGCCAGTGTTTTCGCTACAGTAACACCAATACGAAGACCTGTATACGAACCAGGTCCTGCTGCTACTACAATTTTCTCTAATTCAGTACTCTTTACATTGCACATTGTTAATAGCTGCTCGATAGCAGGCATTAGACGTACGGAATGATTGTTCTTTGTATTGGTAATGATTTCTCCCAAAACATTCGATCCATCTATTAATCCTACTCCCATTACTTGATTAGAAGTATCAATCGCTAAAACTTTCATTTTGCAAAAGCTCCTTACATAGTCTAATATACCGTTCTCCTACTGGCTCTAGCACAATCCTGCGCTTCTGCTCTTCCTCATGATACAATCTTATACGCAGCATTTGTTCAGGAAGAAACGCTTGAATAAAATGAGCCCATTCAACTACGGTAACACCTGGTCCATAAAAATAGTCATCCCATCCTAAATCTTCTTCACTTTCTTCTAATCGATACACGTCCATATGATATAACGGAATACGCCCTTCGTATTCTTTTATAATGGTAAAAGTAGGACTATTTACTACGCGCTTTACTCCTAATCCTTTTGCAAGGCCTTGTGTAAAGGTTGTTTTCCCTGCTCCTAAATCACCTTCTAAAGTAAGAACATCTCCTTCCATTGCTAGACGACCGAGCTTTTCAGCTAAACCTTTCGTCTCTTCTGGGGATGATGTGATAATTTCGTGTATTGGCATTATTGTCACCAACCTCATTTTATCTTCTAGTATAGCCTAATCCTTATAATCTGAACGATTTACACTGCTTTCATGATTATTATACTAACTTTCTGTAGACTTTGCAGATGTATAATGATGATAAATAACTTGATTCTAACACTGTTGTTTGTACTAAGCTTACCTACTCTTTTTTAAACTAAAATTTCGAAGGATCTTTTTTATGTAGTTTAAGAAGCAGTGGTTTGATCTTTTGTTGCTATGTTTATACAAAAAAAGACCTTAGGACTGTATCCTAAGGATCGTTGTTTGTATTTAAATGGCGGTCCGGACGGGACTCGAACCCGCGACCTCCTGCGTGACAGGCAGGCATTCTAACCAGCTGAACTACCGGACCAGATTGCGGGGACAGGATTTGAACCTGCGACCTTCGGGTTATGAGCCCGACGAGCTACCGGACTGCTCCACCCCGCGA
>NZ_JBXKMX010000116.1:0-4896 GCF_056992975.1 Ectobacillus sp.
CCTAACACATACGATGCAAAGTCTCCATTTGGATAAATTCTTGCAGTTCCATCAACAAAGAGGATTCCAGGCAATTTCATGTTTGTTATTTGATCATACTGTTTTTTCGTTATGTTGCTACCTTGAGATCCAAATTCCGTTTGCACAGCATTTTTGTTTAACTTTTGCAAAATTTCATCTTTGTTTACATTTAGAACAGGAGCAATCTTTTCTGCCGTCATCTCCTTGTCCTTCACACTTCCATCGCCTTTTAATACTGCTATAAGTTTATACGCTGGGACATCTTGAGCGAGCACTTCCCCATGCGCATCATAAATTGTACCGCGCATTGCTTCTAGTACTCCATTTTGATTGTACTTCGCATCAGCCCATTTTTTTAATGATTCTCCGTGGACTGTGCCAACAACTTGTAAGTAAAAAAATCGAGACAACAATATAAAAAAGAGCAGGGCAAACAATATCATTAAGCATCCTGCTCCTTTATTCATATATAATTTTTTCATTTCCATCACGTATCACACTCTCTTATGGGCGTAGTGACTTTACATTATTTTCATTGACGCTAAGACCCATACTTTTTGCTTTTTCAGCAATGCGATCGTAGCTACTCAATTTCTCCACATCCGCTTTTAAATCATTGTTAACTTTCTTTTGCTTCTCTATGTCGTTACGCAAATCAACAGTCTTTGCATTTGTCTGAAACATTTGTGCTTTATTGCCTACTATGACTACAGCTGCATAAAGTAAAAATACGATAAAAGCTGTATAAAGTATCTTTTCTATTAATGTAACTTTTGCTTTACGAACTGGTTGTACTACCGGTTGCTGCATCTCTGCTTGCGATTGTTTCTTTCTATATTTAACCGCTACATTAGTCATTTTCTCTTCCTCCTCTTCATATAGGCAATAGAATAGTAAGAATTCGTTCATTGCTTCTGTGCAATACGTAATTTAGCAGATCGTGAACGATTATTCTCCTCTAACTCTTCTTCTGATGGCAATATTGGCTTTCTCGTAATCAATTTTAACTTTGGCTTATACTCATCCGGTATTATTGGAAGACCACGAGGCAATGGTGGTATGCTACTATATTTTTTAAATATGGTTTTACAAATGCGATCCTCTAAGGAATGAAAGGTAATGACACTAATTCTTCCACCCGGCTTTATTACATCAATTGCTGCCTCTAAAGCTTCCTCAAACACTTTTAGTTCATCATTAACAGCAATTCGAATAGCTTGAAATACTCGTTTGGCAGGATGGCCGCCTGTACGCCTAGCTGCTGCCGGTATACCTTCTTTTATCAGCTCGACCAACTGTCCTGTCGTTTCAATAGGATGTTCTTCACGAAATGCTTCAATTTTCCTTGCAATTTGCTTTGAAAATTTCTCCTCTCCATATTGAAAAAAGATTTTTACTAATTGTTCATACGACCATCCATTCACAACATCGTATGCAGATAAAGAAGCGTTCTGGTCCATTCTCATATCAAGCGGAGCATCAAAATGATAGCTAAATCCTCGTTCAGGCGTATCTAGCTGAGGCGAAGATACACCAAGATCAAACAGTACTCCATCTACTTCTGTAATTCCTATTTCCAGAAGTCTCTCCTTAATAAAACGAAAGTTACTCTTGATTGGAATAAATTGATCTCCGTACGATTGAAATCTATCCTTGGCATGCGCTATTGCAATATCGTCTTGGTCGAAGGCAATCAAATGTCCATCCTTAGACAACTGTGACAAAAGATACGCGCTATGTCCTCCTCCGCCCATTGTACAATCTACATATGTACCATTAGGTTTGATAGCTAGCCCATTGACTGTTTCTTCTAACAGTACCGTTTTATGATTAAACATCATTGCACCTACTTCATAACATTATTCAAATGTCAAATTTCTTTTCATTATTACATTATATACTATATTTTATCATTTTTTTTATAAATTAAAGCAAAAACAATGCAAAGTATATTTTTAGAATAGTTTGATGATCTAACTCACTTAAATTGTTAGTATTTTACAAAACAATTCAACAGGGCAAAGAAAAATCCTGCAAAACAGCTGCAGGATTTTACAGATTTATAATTTTATGCTTACCATTCCAACTAAATGGTGTATCCACTACATCCTGCACAAAAGAAAATCCGTATCTATTCAAATAATACAAAATATTCCACATTCTTTCTTGCAGTAATCCATGAGGCTTAAGAGAAACTTCAATTCGTCTGAACTTAGCAAGTTCTACTTCATGTTTATTATGAATATCCTTTTGCAGTGCACGCTCAAATAATTGCAATTGCTCTTCTATTTTTCGTTTGTTCTTCTCGGCAAACGATAAAAAGCTAGGGTTTACCCGTAATGCTGCTTCTCGCAAATGGCGATGAGACATTTCAAATTCAAGACGCGCCTGTTCAAATAATTCATCAAGAGGCTCGTCCACCTGAGAGCGTAGCCATATATCCTTAATACCACCCAACTGTTTTGTGAACACATCTTCTATTTGCAAGGATA
This sequence comes from Ectobacillus sp., assembly GCF_056992975.1. NCBI lineage: Bacteria > Bacillati > Bacillota > Bacilli > Caryophanales > Bacillaceae > Ectobacillus > Ectobacillus sp. The sequence goes on from NZ_JBXKMX010000116.1 coordinate 2,514, forward strand.
GATCCTCTAAATCACGTTCAATATGTCGCTCAACATAGCTAATCATATGACGAGGCACAACAGGTGGCACTTTCCATCCAATTTCATGAAAAACAAGCTGGAGTTCTGCCCAATAAGCAACTTCTCCCGGACCGCCAATAAATGCAAGAGTTGGAAACAAGTATTCCTGCATTAATGGCCGCGTTACTACGTTATTACTAACTCTTTCTGGTTCTGTATAAATAATTTGGACGAGTTCTTCTTCTGTTAATCGTACTTTCCCCTCTTTACAAACATAGACATCTTCTTCTCTTTCAAGAAGCCATCTCTCTCCGTCAATTTTTAAAAAGAGATGAATAGCATTCTGTTTAGTTGTAATAAGTGGGGTATAGGTAGATCCAATTATTTTCTGTTGTTGAGTAGCCAATGCCTCACGTATCCCCGGTTCATGCTTGAGAATCGTTTCAAAGAAAGGAGCTTCTATCTTCCGAAGTTCAGGATTTCCTGAATCTACTAGAATAAGTCCTTCTTCCTTAAATAACTCCGTTATCATAAAGGCAAAGAAATCGGTATACGTTTTAGACCGTTCTAAACATGCTGTTACAAATTGCATCATTTCCGTTGTAAAGCTTGTTTCTTGGTACGATCGAAACACACTTCTAATCCAAGCCTTACAGTCTTCTTGATTTAATTCTGTTTCAGATGCACTTATTTTCTGCTTTATATCCCCATGTAAAATCGATTTTTTTACAGTTTGGTTTTTCAAAATATGAACATGGTTAATTTCATCTATATCATGATCTTCTCCAGCAATCCAAAAGACAGGAACAACCCGAACACCGAGCTTTTTTTCCTGCTGTTTTGCAAGTTGAATAATAGAAATTATTTTATGAATCGTATAAAGTGGGCCTGTCAAAATACCTGCTTGTTGCCCTGCAATCACAACAACCGTTTGAGAATCTTCTAACGCAAGGATATTTTCTATCGTTTTTGCACTTGCACCGTAGCCTTCATTGTACATTCGTAAATGACGAACGAGCTCCTGTCTGTTAAAGGAACGCGATTGTAAGTCACGAATTCTTGACTCGTATACTTGATCTTGCAAAGAGTAATCAAAACAGGATAATGCATCCGCATCTCCTTGCAAATAGTCTCCCGTCAATCCTTTCGGAAAAACAGAGATTTCTTTCATATCCATAACCTTCTTCCTTTCCTATCCCGACTTCCACTTACAAAATTGTAGACAATGTTATAAGCAAAAGCAAAAATTTTATCTTATATGCTCCATCCCTTTAATTGAATGGTACAAAAATGAAAGCAATGGTGCATGTTGATTATGTTCATTTGCTTTATTTACTAGATAGCCTACTATAGCTTCTATTTCTGTGAGCCTATCATTCATAACATCTGCCAGCATAGAGGACCGGTTCTCTGCTGTCTTTTCACAAACCGAACAAACTCGTTGCCAATGGTCTTCCTGGTTCTTTTTATCTAAAATATAAAGAACTTCCATACATACTGTCTTCATAACATGTTTAAATGACTCATTGTGAATCAATTCACCATTTTTTACTTTGTACAACGCGGTGAGAGGGTTCACACATGCATTTACAACAAGTTTATTCACAATGGTTTCATACCAATCTTCTTCTAAAACAAGAGGAAATACATCCGTAAATATAGAAATGAGTGGCTGGAACAATTCCTTCTCCCCATTCACAATACCAAGTTTCGTTGTCCCTACCCCTGTATGTATAATTGTTGTGTCATTTTCTTTTCGTGCCCCGTGATCAACAATTCCTACTGCCACTTGAGTAAATTTTTGCAACAGCGCAAGGTGAGCCATTCCGTTTTGTAAAAAAACGAGTGTCCCCCTAGCGTTATATAAATAAGGCAGCACGGACTGCAAATGATATTGCTTTACAGCAACAAATACATAATCATCCTGTATTGATGCTTCGCACAAAGACATAGCATTTGGATATACAGTATATTTCACATCTTTTATTATGCATGTTATTCCTTGTTTTCGTATGTTGGCTGCTTGATTTTCTGTACGCGTGTATATTGTAACAGTAATGCTTTCTTTTTGTAAGTAGTAAGCAAAGAGAAGGCCAATCGCACCAGGACCAATAATTCCTATCTTCATCATCTATTCTCCTTATATAGTATACTTACTAGTAGTGTAGCAAAATTTATAATAAAAAAATAATACCGTTTATTTTGGTGAACCACTTGTTGCTAAAATGAGCTTATATAAACAACATTCATTTGGAGAAGGAACCTATCTAGAACTATTTAAACTAGAAGTTTGACCTGAATTTCAAAATAAAAAACAGCTGCAACCAGCTGTTTTTTATTTTTCTACTTTTTCTAAGACATTTCGTTCTCGAAGACGATGCAC
>NZ_JBXKMX010000117.1:0-12037 GCF_056992975.1 Ectobacillus sp.
CTCGCACGGTACGTATCCATCTTAATATCCTCATTCCGAATTTCAATATCAAGATTGTCGTCCATTTCAGGCATTACTTCAATCGATACGAAGGAAGTATGGCGACGGCCTGCAGAATCAAACGGAGAAATACGTACAAGTCTGTGAATTCCTTTTTCTGCACGTAAATAGCCGTAGGCATTATGCCCCTTAATGAGTAAGGTTACACTTTTAATACCTGCTTCGTCTCCAGGCAAGTAATCAAGCGTTTCTACTTTAAATCCTTTTTTCTCAGCCCAACGAGTATACATACGAAGCAGCATGGATCCCCAGTCCTGTGATTCAGTTCCGCCTGCACCTGGATGCAATTCCAGAATTGCATTGCTCTTATCATACGGGCCTGATAAAAGCAGTTGTAGCTCAAAGGTATTCATTTCGGCTACGAGGTCCTGTACTTCCGTCTCTAGATCATTCTTAAAATCTTCGTCATATTCTTCTTTAACTAGCTCGTACGTAAGCTCTAGATTATCATAGGTGTCACTAAGCTTCGTATACGTATTTACCATATCTCGAATTTCATTTAATTCATTAATAATCGTTTGTGCGCCGTTTTGATCATCCCAAAATGTTGGATCAGCCATTGTTTCTTCGAGCTCAGTTACGCGAGATTGCTTATGAGCGAGGTCAAAGAGACCCCCTAAAGTCAGCTAAACGCTTAGCCGTTTTTTCAAGCTCTTGTCTAATTTCAAATAATTCCATTATCGTCACTCCTATTTCGTTATAAACAATGCAAACTCCCTCCACTTTAGCAGAGAGAGTGCATGAAAGTCACATATTTTTCTACTTTATCGGGTTTTGTTTCAACCGTACACTGTTATTGCATGGCACCGTGACAGTTTTTATACTTTTTGCCGCTACCACAAGGACATGGATCATTCCGTCCCACTTGTTCACCCTTCACGACTGGTTTGCGCTTTACTTCTTCGCCTCCGCCGTCATCTACCGGATGAACCGCTTCTCCTTGAATTACTTCTTCACGTTGGAGATTGCTTTCTATTTGCGCCTTCATAATATAGCGAGAAATTTCTTCTTCAATGGAAGTAATCATCGCTTCGAACATCGCAAAGCCTTCCATTTGGTATTCACGAAGCGGGTCGATTTGTCCATATGCACGGAGGTGAATTCCTTCACGCAAGCGTTCCATTGCATCGATATGATCCATCCATTTCGTATCCACCACACGAAGTACAACAACTTTTTCGAACTCACGCATTTGTTCATCTGGAAGCTGTTGTTCCTTCTCGTTATAATGCTCGGTTACTTTAGATAGAATAAGCTCGTTCATTTCTTCTGGATCAAGGCGGCGAAGCTCTTCCTCTGTTACATCCTTTTCCTCTAAAACAGATGCTTCTAAGTAATCGATCAACTCTTTTATATTCCAATCTTCTTCTAATTCATTATTCGTATGTGCAGAGACAGCACGTTGCACAGTACCTTTCATCATTCCTTCAATAATTTCGCGAAGGTTTTCGGATTCTAGTACATCTTGGCGCTGCTTATAGATAACCTCACGCTGTTGACGTAATACATCATCATACTGAAGCAATTGCTTACGTGCATCGTAGTTATTTCCTTCCACCCGTTTTTGGGCAGATTCTACAGCGCGAGAGACCATTTTACTTTCAATTGGCTGTGAATCATCCATGCCGAGACGATCCATCATTGCTTTCATATTATCAGCACCGAACCGACGCATTAATTCATCTTCCATGGAAAGATAAAATTGCGTTACCCCTGGATCTCCTTGACGACCTGAACGTCCGCGTAGCTGATTGTCAATCCGTCTGCTTTCATGACGTTCCGTACCTATAACCGCAAGACCGCCAACATTCGTGACTCCTTCACCAAGTTTAATATCCGTACCACGACCGGCCATGTTCGTTGCAATGGTCACTGCGCCCTTTTGCCCTGCATCTGCGATAATTTCTGCTTCGCGAGCATGGTTCTTGGCATTCAAAATATTATGCTTAACACCTTTACGAATTAACATTCTAGAAATAAGCTCTGATGTTTCAATCGCTACCGTCCCGACTAGAACCGGTTGCCCATTTTGATGGCGTTCTACAATGTCATTTACGACAGCGTTGAATTTTCCTTCCATCGTTTTGAAAATTAAGTCAGGGCGATCATCACGAGCAATCGCTTGATTCGTTGGAATGACAAGAACCGTCATATTGTAGATATTACGGAATTCTTCTTCTTCCGTTTTTGCTGTACCTGTCATACCAGATAGTTTTTCATACATACGGAAGTAGTTTTGGAACGTAATCGTTGCAAGCGTCATACTTTCATTTTGAATTTCGACGCCTTCCTTCGCTTCAATGGCTTGATGCAGCCCTTCACTATAGCGACGACCTTTCATTAAACGACCCGTAAATTGGTCAACGATCACAATTTCGCCTTCTTGCACAACATAATCAATATCTAAGTGCATCACGACATGCGCACGCAAGGCTTGGTTCACATGGTGCAACAAGGTAACATGCTTTAGATCGAATAAATTATCTATGTGAAATGCTGTTTCAGCCTTGTTAATTCCCTCTTCTGTTAACATTACATTCTTTGTTTTCACATCGAACGTATAATCCGTTTCATTGCGTAAGGTACGAATAAAGGCATTCGCAAATTTATACAAATCCGCTGATTTTTGAGCTTGACCAGAAATAATAAGAGGGGTTCTTGCTTCATCAATTAAAATACTATCGACTTCATCGATTACCGCATAGTAAAGAGGACGTTGAACACGTTGTTCTTTGTAAAGTACCATATTATCACGTAAATAATCGAATCCAAGTTCATTGTTTGTACTATACGTAATATCGGCTGCGTACGCTTGTTGTTTTTCTTCCCGAGACATGCTATTTAAATTCAAGCCTACCTTCAGTCCAAGAAATTCATGAAGCTGTCCCATTTCCTTTGCATCACGCTGTGCCAAGTATTCATTGACAGTAACAACATGAACACCCTTACCTGTTAATGCATTTAAGTATACCGGTAAGGTGGAAGTTAATGTTTTCCCTTCCCCTGTTTTCATCTCAGAGATGTTCCCTTCATGGAGTGCAATTGCCCCCATAATTTGCACAGGGAATGGACGTAGTCCAAGAACACGGGTTGCAGCTTCACGAACAACTGCATAGGCTTCAGGAAGCAAGTCGTCTAACGTTTCACCTTTTTCGTAGCGCTCTTTGAATTCAGGCGTTTTCGCTTGTAATTGTTCATTCGTTAAAGCAGCCATTTGCTCACTTAACGCTTCTACCTGATCTACCGTCTTTTGCATACGGTTAATTTGGCGTTGATTCCCATCAAACACCTTTTTTAAAATACCAATCATGGCGATACGCTCCTCTTTGTATAAATATATAAAAAAATCGTCAGATACAGTTACAATCGATAGTGGAACAGACCTATGTACAATTGTAACACTCTGCATATTAATATGACAACTATCCTTCATGCACGCAAAAAGCGTAGCCTAAAGGCTACGCTCCTGTTTGGTTTTACTTTATTTTGTTTCAATTAAGCCGTATTTTCCATCACGACGTGTATACACAACGCTTGTTTCGTTTGTAGTAGCGTTCGTAAATACAAAGAAGTTATGTCCAAGCATATTCATTTGCAGGATTGCTTCCTCTGCATCCATCGGTTTTAAATCGAATCGTTTCGTACGAACTAATTCAATTTCATCTTCGGAAACTTCCAACGTTTGAACAGGTGCTGCCGTTGTTGCAAACGCTGTTTTTTCACGTATTTTACGGTTTACTTTTGTTTTATGTTTACGAATTTGTCTTTCTAATTTATCGACTACTAAATCGATAGACGCATACATATCATTATGAGTTTCTTCTGCACGAAGCATTAAGTCTGGAAATGGGATCGTAACTTCTACCCGTTGCTTGTCAGAATATACTCTCAAATTCACTTTTATTTCTGGAAATGTATCAAAGTAACGTTCAAGCTTACCTAGTTTCTTTTCTACATATTCCTTTAATGCTGGAGTTACTTCAATGTTTTCACCACGAATGCTATATTTCATAGGTGAACTCCTCCTTTCAAACTTTCAAAACTATGTACCATATATTCTGTGCAAAGAACTCGGTTTCCTTCCTAATTCGACGAAAAAATTGTAATTTTCTCATTTTTTTATCGGATTTTGTAGAAAAGAAATCGCTTTCTTTATAATTAGTTTACCCTAGATTCACATTGAAAACATACCTTAGCTGTGAATACTTTGTTACAGGATCAAAAGAAACGTATTTAGGAAGAATAAAAAAAACCTCTGACATCGTCAAAAGGTCCATAATTATTTCTTTCCTATATACGATCAGCGATTTTTAGTAAATCGTCGATTATAGCTTTGTTACATTTGCAGCTTGTGGTCCGCGAGCGCCTTCTACAATGTCAAATTTAACGGCTTGTCCTTCTTCTAACGACTTATAACCATCTTGCATAATAGCTGAAAAATGAACAAAAACGTCATCCCCGTCTTCACGTTCAATAAAACCAAAGCCTTTTTCAGAGTTAAACCATTTTACTTTTCCTTCCATTCATTCCATTCCCTTCGATCATATACTTATGGATTTCCCATAATTTGAATATAACGGATAAAAAGAGGAAAAGTCAAAGAAGTTTTATCGCCTTTTTTATTAAATATTCGACACAAAAAAAGATGTTATTTATTCTCCGGTAGACCTTACTAACGTAAGAGATGCCACCTGCAAAGCTCCCTTACTATACAGTAATTTAGCCGCTTGCCGCACCGTTGCACCGGTTGTGTAAACATCATCAATTAGGACAATTCGTTCACAAGGGAGAGTTGCTGAAGAAATGGAAAATGGAGAGGCAGACATAATCCGCTCGTATCTTGTTTTTTTACTCTGTTTTTCTGTATGCGTGCGAATGATTACATTCGTATGCACGGGCACTTGTAGCAAATTCGCCAGTACATGCGCCTGATTAAATCCTCGCTCATGGTGCCGAGCCCTACTTAGTGGTATTGGCATGACAGCATACGAGGAAAAGTGATCCTTATATGCTGCTTGAAACGGGGCAGAAAAAGCTTCTGCTAGCAAGACATCCCCGCGAAACTTAAACAGCGCCATCAGTTCCTTCATGAATTCATTGTATACATAAACGGAGCGGTTACAAGCAAGAACGTCACCATGCTCCTGCCACGTATGGCAATCTAAACATATAGTGCCGCGCTTATACACTTGATTGATTCCTTCCATCGGACGTCCACATTTCGCGCATATTTCTCCGTGAATGGGCTCAAGTTTTCCTTGGCATTCCTCACATAAAGGCACTTGATATTTCGGAAACACGAATGAGAACCAGCTATCTCCAAGACCAAGTGGACGAAAACATATGACACAATACTTCATCGTATCCATCCCATCTGCTTCGCTCGTTTATTCATCGATTGAATATGCTTTCTTGCTGCAACCATCGCCTCCGTCTTCCCGCAGTGGAAGAAACGAACATCACCAGTTGGATACTCTGCGCTCCGGCCAACTCTACCAGCAATTTGAACGAGCGCCGATTCTGTAAATATATCCTCTTCTGCTCCTAGCACCGCTACTTGTAAATTTGTCACTGTCACACCTCTTTCTAAAATTGTCGAAGTAACAAGGAGAGGAATATCGCCGTTTCGAAAGGAAGCTACCTTCTCCTTTCGGTCACGGTCTTGTGCATGAACACCTGTAATACGAGTATCTACGGTTTGTAAGCTTGTAGCTAAAGGGGCGATATACGAAATTCGAGGGACAAATAGAAAAACAGGACGGGATGCAGTGAGATGTGACATAATCCAGTTCCAAACGACTGCAGGCATCTTACCATGCTTAATCTTCCCCTTCCAGTTGCCACACCAAACAAACGTTGGTACCGGTATAGGATGTCGGTGATAGCGTGCCGGAATCATGGCAGCCTGTAGTTCCGAGCGATGAACCTGTTTTTTCATTGCTTCGCTTGGCGTTGCTGTCAAATAGATGAGCGAAGCATGATCTGCCTTTGCCATTGTTACCGCATATTGCAAGGATGCATCAACGGAATACGGAAATGCATCCACTTCATCAATAATAATCGTATCGAACGCACGGTAATAGCGAAGCAATTGATGAGTAGTCGCAATGGTAAGCGGGGATGATTTCCCAAGATCAGGGCTCCCTCCATATAGCGCTATGACAGAAAGGACGGGAAATACCTTTTGAAAGCGCGGTGCAAGTTCAAGGACAACATCTGTTCGCGGAGTAGTAATACAGACCCTGTCTCCCCGCTGCAAAGCAGCATCAATGCCTGCAAACAGGACTTCGGTTTTTCCAGCCCCGCATACGGCCCAAACGAGACGGTTTTCTCTCCTTACGATTGCATCCTTAACAGAAGTAGAAGCCAAGGATTGACCTTCCGACAAGGTTCCTTCCCACTGTAGCATGGATGACGGATACATGTTTCTACCAACAGGACCTGACCAACTTATGAGTTCAGAGCACTCACACATTCTTCCCATCCCAACGCAGTTACGGCAATAGATGCATTCCTTTTTACAACGGAAGCAAGGCGTATAGGCAAACAGATGCGGCTTTTTATTCCCGCAACGAATACATTGATACTTATTACTTTGTCGTAAGATTGCCTTCTCCATTCGCAAATGCTCCCGATTTTCCTCTACTGTTTTACGAGAAACCGAGAGTTCTGTAAACAACAACCTCCTCCCTGCAAGCATGAGCTGAAGCTCGTGCTTCATATGCATCCCTCCCTTTTTACAGGAAGTATACGGCCTTACCCATTTTTTGTAAAACGCTAAAAAAGCCGATAACTTACATAGAAATCTGTAAGCTACCGACTTTGTTTCAAGTTTTTAAAAGGTGAAAGATTAAATTTTAAAATCTACCGTATCCCAAGAAATGAGATTGGTTGTATGAATTACTTAAACTAGAAACTTCGATTCCGGCATCACCAGCATGAACCATTTGTCCGTTTCCAATGTAAATACCCATGTGAGATGGACCAGCCTTATACGTATTTTGGAAGAATACAAGATCACCAGGTTGCAAGCTGCTTCCACTAATGTGAGATACACTGCCCCAATAGCCATTTACATCTTGACGTCCTATTCCATAAACGTATGAAATAAAGCCACTGCAATCGAATCCACTAGGAGATGCACCGCCAAATACATATGGTACACCTAAATATTGCATTGCTTTTCCAACAACGCCGCCGTTAGATGCGCCAGCTGATTTAGATGATGCAACAGTTTGTGCAATTGCTGCAGGAGTAGGTTGAGGTGTTGGGTCTGCTGACGTACGTTGTAAAAATTGTGATGATTGTTCTAATGCCTGTGTTTGAGCTGCTGATAATTGCGTTTGAGAGCTTGAAATATCATTAATTAGCTTTTGGAATTTATCATTCAAATCATTCCACGTTTGTTGTTTCTTAGAACGTTCATCCGAAAGCTGGTTGTTTGTTTTTTCAAGATCAGCCATGAATGCTTGCAATTCTGCATTCTTTTTCACAATTTCTTCGCGCTGAACTTTTACTTGATCTTGATCTCGTTGCTGTGCATCCAATAAATCTTTATCAGATTGCAAAACTAGACCAACATTACTAATACGATCTAATAAATCAGCGAAACTCTTTGCGTTAACAATTACATCTGTTACCATGTTGGAAGTAGGTTGTTCTTGCATGCTCTTAAGACGATTTTTAATAATCCCTTGACGCTTTTGAATAATCTCTTCTAGTTGGTTAATTTTAATTGTTAAATCTTGAATTTGCTTTTGGGTTTCAGTAATACTGTTTTTCGTGTCTGTAAGTTTCTTTTCGTTGTCTTGAATTGAATTTTGCAAGTCTTGAATAGTTTTCTTAAGCTCGTCCATTTGCTTTTGAAGATCAGCTTGTTGTTGTTGTTGTGTATGTAAAGTAGCTTGAATTTCAGTAGCACTTGGCGCAGCATATGCATTTAAACCAGCTGTTGAAAATACCATTAAACCTGCTGCGAGAACACATGTTGCAGCTTTCACCTTTTTCATATTCCTTTTCACACCTTCCTTTTCCCCCTTAATTTATATCATAATTTTCAGTACCTTTTTTTGTTGTTACATACTTGTAAAATAAATGTAACACTATGCACAAAAACTTTGTTGAATACATACGAACTATGTAAAAATATGTAGATTTAGATAATAAAATGTATGGATTTAGCGACAATTAACCATGTTTTCAGCTTGTTAACAAAAAAAGCCAGCTTCCTTCGAATCATTCGAAGAAGCTGACTTTTTTTGCGAAAAAGAATGGTTTACACCTTGCATAAATGGGGACGTTTTACTTTTTCGTCACCCATTCATCTGCCCATTTTTGCACTTCCTGCATAACACTCTCCAGCGATTTTCCTTTTTGTGTAAGTGTATACTCAATGCGAACAGGCACTTCTGGATAGACAGTGCGAATGACAATTCCTTCGCTTTCTAATTCCTTTAAACGTTCTGATAGCATACGATCACTCATGTTGGGTATAATATCAGCTATTTCGCGAAAACGCTGGGGTCCCTGCAATAACGTTTGAATGATTAAACCTGTCCACTTCTTACTAAGAAGAGAAAACGCAGATTCAAATTTCGGGCATAACGACGGATTATTTTCCATGCTTCGTCACCTCTTCTTTATTATATTATAGTTTCTTATAAAAAGTAAGTGGTATAGATTATATTATTAACAAATTGTAAATATTACTATTAGAAAGTACCCTCATTTCGAGGAAAAATACATAAAATAATGGCGGGAATATTATTTTTTATACCATCCAAAGCCAATAGCCCCTTCTCCTAGATGGGTTCCAATGACTGCTCCAAAATAACTAAGGCTTACTTCAACATTCGGATACAATTGTTGAATTTCTTGCTTCCATTCTTTTGCTTCTTCCTCACAATTCGCGTGAATTACAACTGCCCTCATTGGTAAACCTTGACTTGCTCGTTCATGAAATAAATCCATAATACGTTTGCGCGCCTTTTTTCGTGTGCGAATTTTTTCAAACGGAATAATCACTTTATCTTGGAAATACAAGATTGGCTTTACTTGCAATAAGCTCCCAACAAATGCAGCCGCTCCGTTCAACCGTCCGCCGCGATGTAAATGATTCAAATCATCCACTATAAAGTATGCTTCAACCGACTCTTTCATTTCTTCCAAACGAGCGATAATTTCCTCAGGGGATTTCCCGCTTTTTGCCATATTAGCGGCTTCAATTGCATAAAACCCTTGTACATAACAGCTTATTTCAGAATCGAATGTGTATACCTTTGCCGATTCTATCATATCGCCGACCGTTGTTGCCGTTTGATACGTTCCGCTAATACCGCTCGATAAATGAATACTTATTATGGCATCATACTCTTTCGCTAATCCTTCAAACAATTCGATAAATGACCCGATCGCTGGCTGAGACGTTTTCGGAAGCTCTTCTTCCTCTCGCACCCTCGCATAAAATTGATCCGGCATCATGTCTACTTCTTCTTGATACGAGGCATCTCCAAATGTCACATTTAGCGGAATCATATGTATATCAAGCTGTTCCCGTTCTTGGAGCGGTATATAAGCTGTACTATCCGTGACAACCGCAATTCTCATATCAATATCATCCTTTACAAAATAGTAGTTTTTATCTTGAAACCTTTTCCTACAGCACTCTTCACGTTACAATAAAGTGAAACTTCCATCAGTGGGGGTTCTCTTCATCCCCCACTGATGGTTAGTTGAACCAATCGGGCTTTTATGGGCAGTTAGACCCCCACTTTGCCTGATTTTCTAAAGCCTTGAAATTGGGGTCTTACTGCCCGTTAATGCGGGATAAGGTGAACTTCCCATTATGTTGGGATACATAGGATCGATTCGGAACAATATTTTATTCTACCATAATACGATTCAATAAAAAAATATACTTTTTATAAATAGGAGTGTGCTATCTTTGCTACCACAATATCGCACTGTAAAAGAATATACGGAGCACGAAATTATCATACAGAAATCTCGGTTTATTTGCTATGTCAATCGTGCCCAGACAGAAGAAGAGGCACTTGCTTTCATCCAAATGATTAAAAAGAAAAACTGGAATGCAACGCACAACTGCTCCGCTTATTTAATCGGGGAAAATGATCAAATTCAAAAAGCACATGACGACGGAGAACCCTCTGGCACAGCCGGTGTACCAATGCTAGAGGTATTAAAAAAGAAACACTTAAAGGATACGGTTGTTGTAGTGACTCGCTATTTTGGAGGCATTAAATTAGGCGGAGGCGGTCTCATCCGTGCCTATGGAAAAAGCGTTAGTGAAGGAATCTCGGCCGCCGGGATTGTCAATCGGATTCTCATGCAAGTGATGAACTCCAAAATAGATTATACCCTGCTTGGAAAAGTAGAAAATGAACTACGCCAATCTCCCTATAAACTAAAGGAAATTCATTACGTAGAGGATGTTATCTTTGAAACATATGTCGAGGAAACACAGAAGCAGCAATTCAAAGAATGGATGACGGAGCTCACCAATGGGAGGGCGAGCATTGCAGAAGGGAATATGTTATATTTGGAAGAAGAGGCAGAAAATTAACATATTCAAAAAAGGAGGTATGTAAGATAGATCGTCATGAGTACTTGATGCAGCGAAAACGGATCAAACGGAGAAGACGCAGAGTCGTAATCGTGAGTCTTTTCATGCTCGTGTTTCTCTCGATCGGCTATTACGCCTTTAGCTCCTACTCCTCACTTCTACATATATATAGCGGCTTTAAACGAGATAAATCCAATCTACGCGCAGTTAATGTAGATTTGACGAAAAAACCATTTAGCGTTCTCGTAATGGGAATTGAAGACTATGCAACGAATGGAGAAAATGGCAGAACGGATTCACTCATTTTTCTCACCGTTAATCCGAATACAAAACAGGTCACGATGGTTAGCCTACCTCGTGATTCCCGCGTAACCTTAGCAGGACGTAATACGAAAGATAAATTAAATGCGGCCCATGCCTACGGCGGCGAAAAAATGGCAATTGAAACCGTCGAACAATTTCTAAACGTACCTGTTGACCATTACATCAAAATCGACTTCAAGGGATTCAAAGAAATTGTAAACGCCGTGAATGGTGTAACTGTAGATGTTCCATTCAATTTTAAAGAACGCTCCGACGTCAATTGGTATAAAGAAATCCAATTTACAAAAGGGCCGCAGCAGCTAAACGGGGAAGAAGCACTCGCCTACGTTCGCATGAGAAAGGAAGACCCAAGCGGTGACTTCGGACGCACCAAACGCCAACGCCAAATGCTAGCCGCAGTCGTAAGCAAACTTAGCTCACCTAGCTCCGTATTTAAAATCAATGATGTAGCGAAAGCAATCGGAGATAACATAAAAACGGACATCGACATAAACGACGGACTCGCCCTATACCAAAAATTCGCCGGATTCGATACATCCGCCATTTCAACCCTTACCCTTCAAGGCAAGGACGAAACCATCAATGGCACCTACTACTTCGCACCAGATTCCAAAAGTGTTAGTGACATACACAACCTACTTATGCAAAGCTTAGAGCTATGACGAAGCCTCTCACCAACTGGTTGGGAGGTTTTGTTATGGGACATGACGGGAGTTACACATAGGGAGGATGCCGCCGTTAAACTTGGTCATTCCGCCGTTATTTCTTCTGGAACCGCCGTTAAATTGGTGGAAACCGCCTTTATTTTTTCCCCTACAGTATAAATGACTGCCCATTAGGTCGAAGGCACTGAAAAAGCATGGACTTCGAAAAATAGGTGCATTGGTAACATATCTGTACGGGCATTTTGTTACTGCTCGCATCCTTTTTCCACACGTGCGAGTACAATCGGTGCTCTTTTGTGACCGCTCGCATCCTTTTTTCCACACGTGCGGGTACAATCGGAGCTCTTTTGTTACCGCTCGCATCTTTTTTCCACACGTGCGGGTACAATCGGTGCTCTTTTGTTAC
>NZ_JBXKMX010000118.1:0-3162 GCF_056992975.1 Ectobacillus sp.
CAACTAATAAAGAACCGATAATAATACCAAAAAAATTGCGCATTCAACCCCATCCTTTGCTGAAAAACTTAACATTTTATGAAAATTATAATGGAATTTTCGTGATTTGTGTAAAAACAGTTTATTATTACTAGTTTTAATTATCTGAAAATTAGCAAGGATTATACCCTGAATTTAAAAGTAAGGAAACTTTATATAACTCATATTCAAAGGGGGATTAAAGGATGGAAGTAAAATTCTTTCAAAAGAAAAGTCCTTACAAAAAGGAATGTGAGGATGCTTATGTCCGTAACGATACAATCCAAGTCTACGGAGTGTGTGATGGGGCAACTCCCCTTGTCACGTTCGAAGATGAAAAAGGTCACAATGGTGCATATTTGGCATCTCACCTCTTTCAATCTTATTTTGAATCTCTTACACAAGAAGAAGACATTGTGAAATGTATGGTTCAGGCAAATCAAATTCTTGCTACCAAAATGATGCAGTATAATATTGATCAAACAAAGAAGCATCACTTGTGGTCTACTTGTTTCGCGGGAGTACATATTGGAGATTCTGCTATACAATATGGACAGCTTGGAGACTGCATGATTGTGGCGAAATTTGTGGACGATCGGATTGTCTTGTTAACGAAAGATACTGTAAAAGGAATAAATGCAAGAGCGCAAAAAAACAGAGTGGAGAGGGGATTTGATGAGAAATATTATGCCGATGAAAGAAGACGCTTTATATATAATCGATGGATGGCGAATACAAAAGATGGGTACTCTGTTGCAAATGGTATGGATAATGTTCGTGAATATATACAAACTGGTACGATAAAGCGCAGTGATGTGAAGGCTTTGTTTGTGTGTTCCGATGGATTGTTTCATCCAACATTTTCTTTGGAACAGGTAGCATCTGTCGTATGGAAAGATGGTATCCAAAGATACGTTTCCATGTTAGATGTATTAGAGCAAAAAAATGGAATACGTGCCGATGATAAAACAGCTCTTACCATTCTGTTGTAGCCTTTGGCAACAGACATCTCATAAGGGGATGTCTGTTTTTCGAATGAAGCAGGAATATGTCGAAGAGTTTTTCTTTCTATTGTAATGGATTATTTTTATAATTAAACCATATTAAGGATTTTTTAATCCTATAGTGGAAGAGTTAACGATAAATAACAATATATGAATGTAAGCGCTTTCTAATATGTTTTGATTATAGTTACTATAATATGGGGGTAGGTAGGATGCTAAAGGGTATAACAGTTCTTGATTTTTCTCATTATTTGCCAGGGCCTTATGCCTCGCTTAGACTAGCGGATTTAGGAGCAACTGTAATAAAAATTGAACCACTTTTTGGTGATCTAGCAAGAAGTTTCGATAAAGAAAGCACAGCGCTTTATACAGCAAATAATCGAAATAAACAAAGTATTGCAATTAATGTGAAAGATAAGGAGGGGGCAGAGATAGCCCTTTCACTAATAGAAAAGGCTGATGTGATTATAGAAAGTTTTCGTCCCAATACGATGTCTCGCCTTGGACTTGGATATGAGGATGCTAAAAAACGAAATGAAAACATCATCTATGCCTCAATCACTGGTTATGGACAACAACATGATCATTCTCATTTAGCAGGTCATGATTTGAATTTTATGGCTGTTAGCGGTGTGCTTGCTCAAATAAAGAATAATGGAAAACCATTTATTCCGAACATAACGTTTGGTGATGAAGTTGGAGGCATGCTTGTAAGCGAAAGTATTCTTGCGGCGTTGTTTGATCGTGAGAGAACAAATGAAGGATGCTATTTAGATCTATCACTAACGGATAGTTTAACTATGTTAATGAATAATCATGTAATGTTATATGATTTATACAATAAGAATAATGGATTAGATATGCTAGCGGGGACTGAAGTTTCCTATTGTTTATATGAAACGGCTGACGAACGATATGTTGCGATTGGCGCAGTTGAGCTGAAGTTTTGGGAACGTTTTTGCCTTTACGCAGAGCGAGAAGATTGGATTTCACAGCAACATGCCAAGGCCATAGAAGGAGAGAGGGTATACGAAGAAATTAAGTCATTTTTTCTGGGAAAATCTTTTGCATACTGGGAGCAAGCTTCTCTTGAAATAGATTGTTGCTTAACCCCTGTATATGAAACTAATGAGCTGGCTGTTTCCCCGTATACAAAGCACATGATTACGATGCCCTACGTTCGAACTCATAATATGTTGAAAATAAAAAATCCACCTGTCCTTGGTGAACAAACAAGTGAATTGCTATCAAAGCTAGGTTATGACGAGAATAAAATTACGCTCCTGCGTAAGAAAGGCATAATTGCAGGGCTCATACCTTGTTAAATAGTTATACATTAGAGAATGATAATTATGGCCACTGAAATATTGCAGTGGTCTTTTTCATGACTACGAGAATAAAGAATTGGTTCTATCTTTCATAAAATTTTTGAAAAAAGGAAATGTAAACTCCGATTTGCCATCATTTTTCTTGTTATAATAGGTTCATTGTTTCTATACATTTCCAAAATCATATCACAAAATATGTAACACCTTGCAAATTTCGAGACTTTGCTTGTTGTAAATGAATTGTTACTAGTTTTGAGAAAGGAGAATGGTGTGCAGGCTACTGTGAAAATCCATCCTCTAGCATGGAATATTATTATTGGTACTTTGTTTGCTAGACTTGCTACTTCAATGAGTATGCCATTTCTTGCAATATATTTGACGATGACTAAAGGGGTATCTCCATCACTAACTGGAGCTATTATTGGCATTAGTATGCTAGTAGGGGTGTTTGCTAGCTTTATTGGTGGCAGCTTGTCTGATAAATATGGTCGTAAAAAAATAATGATTGGCTCTATCATAGTGTGGACGTTTGTTTTTATTGGATTTGCATTTGCTGACAATATAGCTTTATTCTTTTTATTAAATGCAGGAAACGGTATTTGTCGTGCATTTTTTGAGCCTACCTCTCGCGCCCTTTTATCCGATTTAACAAAACCGGAAAATAGACTGATGATATTTAATTTACGTTATGGAGCGATTAATGCTGGAGTTGCTATTGGACCTATTATGGGATTACAACTTGGAACTTCATCATCTACAACTCCTTTTTTAGTTGCTGCAGCAGTATATATATTGTATATGGTATCCTTGCT
>NZ_JBXKMX010000119.1:0-8874 GCF_056992975.1 Ectobacillus sp.
AATTTTCCGATGACAAGATGTGGATCAAGCCATAGATTTCCGTCTTTATGTGCAGCAGCATCATCTACAATAAGAAGAGTAACGCCTTTTTTCACAGCAGTAACAGCTTCATCAGCTAAACGTTGCAAAGCAAATGCAATTGTTTCATCTTTTGTAAACGTTGCAGACATCTTGTATACAGTGTCATGCAATGCAAAAAGATGAACGAGTTCTTCATACGTAATTTGTCCTTTTTCTTCTGCAACCATTTGACCATTTCTGCCTTCTAGTAATACAGGAGAACGTAATTCAACAATAAATGGTTTTTCTTGTTTTTCATGTAAAGAAGGACGTTTCCCGATAATTGTACGTGTTGAGAAATGTTCGATCTCACGGTCACGGTCAATTGCTGGGTTAGTTACGACGGCTACACTTTCTTTAATAAAGTCTGCGATATTTCTTCTATCTTCATCTAATGCAGCAAGAGGGCCATCATGACCTAAAGAGCGAATTGGTTCAACACCTTTTTCTGCCATTTGTTCCATGAGTTGAATGTTTTCACGATCCCAACCAAAAGCAGCGTATTGGCGGTCTTCCACTTTTTCGTTAGAAGCAGCCTCCTCAGTAAGAGTTGGTTTTGGTGGAGTCATGTTCTCACGGTAGCCACTTGCGTTTATGCGATTACGTAATAGCTTATAAACTTCTTCTTGGTAAGAAGCATACTCGTAAACTACCATATCGTCTGAATCGTTCCATCTTAAGCCAACCTTTTCACCAGGCGCCAATGCTTTCGGTTCTGCAATATATTCGCTTGGCGATACAACACCTGGTTCTGATGCGAATACGAAAGATGTTTCGGTTTGTACCATCCAAAGAGGACGAAGACCTAATGCATCAACACTGAAAACTGCTTCATCTTTATAGCGAGAAATAATCCCAGCAGGACCTTGTGCAAAATGTCCCCAGCCTTCCCGGATATATGCATATAAATCTTGTAGTTCTTCTTTATAATGTTTAATTTCATTAACAATTGGAGGGAAAAGAACGTCAAGTGCTTCAAACAAACTGTAGTCATAACGAGCAAGTAACGTTTCAATTGTTCGGTTTAAATCTTGTGAATCACTACCGCCTAACGTAAGCGGTACACTCATCATTTCTGCTTGATCACGAAGCTTTGCAATTGTATTAATTTCACCGTTATGACCTAATACACTAAATGGTTGTACCCGGAAAAAGTTAGAAAGTGTATTAGTTGAATAACGATTGTGTCCAAGAGTCATTGTAGAAGCAATGAGAGGATTAGTTAAATCATTATAATACGCTACAAGAGTATCCCCAGCTCCAAGCACTTTGTAAACTGCATGATGTGCACTTAAGGAAGCTACATGAACTGCTTCGTTTTCTTCTAATTTGATAGTTAAATTAAATAATTGTAGTTCAATATGTCCTTCTTCTTCAGTAGGAAGAAGCGCAATTTGCCAAAAAACAGGCTCTTCTGCTTTTGCAAGTGGACCAAGTGCATCCGTGTTTGTTACTGCATCCGTTTCATAAACAAGCTGAAATCCGGCTTTCGTGAAGGTATCTTTAATTTCTGCACGAAGAGACAGTGTGTCTACTTTCTTACTCAAAAAAAGATGTCCGACAATAAAATCAGGGCGGTCCACAAGAGAAGCTGAAATCTCTTTACGTGTTAGCTTTTCTTTCCATAGTTCTTTAGGCAGGTCAATGTGAATACCAATACCATCACCTTCACCGTTAATAAAACCGGCACGATGATTCATCTTTACTAATGAATCTATGCATAAATCAATATTTGCTTTAGTAGGACGGCGCTTTTTTTCCATTACAGAAACGATGCCGCAAGCATCGTGCTCCGCTTGCCGGAAATCACGAAAAAGGGCTGGAGTCCAATTATTTGTTAAATTGTTGGCCATGGGGCCAGTCACCTCCACTCAAAGTTGGGAAATATAACTATTCGAAATTATTAGACTTTTTTGAACGTATAATGTCTAATTATAAAGAAAAAACGAAGGTTTTAACAAGTAAAATCTGATAAGTTCGTTTCTTCATTTTTCACGGTATGAATAATTATACTATTAAACTTAAATTTATGAAATAGGGTGGAAGAAAAAAACAGAGGAAAATCCTCTGCATTTTTCTTCCATTTTAATGATTGGAAAGGATAGATGCTAACTCTTTAAAAGCATAATCAACAGCTTTAATTGTGTCCTCTACGTCTTGTCTCGTATGCTCTGTTGTTAGAAACCATGCTTCATATTTAGATGGTGCAAGGTTGATACCTTGTTTTAACATAAGTTTAAAAAATTGACCAAAAATGTCGCTGTCGGATTGTTTTGCATCTTCATAATTTTCAACAGTTTTATTCGTAAAAAATACAGTTAAGGCACCTTTTAATCGATTGATCGTAATGGTTATATTATGCTCATTTGCTTTCGCCATGATTCCTTCTTCTAATAATTTCCCTAGTTCATCCAGTTTTTCATAAACCCCTTTTTGTTTAAGCACTTCTAGACATGCAATACCAGCTCGCATCGAAGCGGGATTTCCTGCCATTGTTCCGGCTTGGTAGGCAGGTCCGAGCGGTGCAACTTGTGCCATGATTTCTTTTTTACCGCCGTATGCACCGATTGGTAGTCCACCACCAATTATTTTACCAAGAGCTGTTAAATCAGGTGTTACGCCTAGTAAATTTTGTGCTCCGCCGTACATAAAACGAAATCCTGTAATGACCTCATCGTAAATAACGAGTGCTCCGGCTTGATGAGTTAGATCATTTACCTGTTGTAAAAATCCCTCATTTGGCATGACAATTCCGAAGTTACCGACAATTGGTTCCACTAATACTCCAGCAACCTCGTCGCCCCATTTATCAAGTGCATCTTTAAACGCTTCAATATTATTGTAAGGAACGGTAATAATATCTTGTGCAACACTTTTTGGAACTCCAGCAGAATCTGGTGTACCAAGCGTAGAAGGACCTGAACCAGCAGCCACAAGCACAGAATCAAAGTGGCCGTGGTAGCAGCCTGCAAATTTCATAATCTTCGTTCTTCCTGTGTATGCACGTGCAACACGAACGGTTGTCATAACTGCTTCCGTCCCAGAGTTAACAAAACGAACTTTATCTAAGGAAGGAATTGCTTCCTTTAATAATTTTGCGAATGTAACTTCATAAGGTGTTGGTGTTCCAAAGAGTACCCCATCTTCAGCAGCTTCTTGGATTGCCTTCGTAATATATGGATGGGCATGACCTGTAATAATTGGACCGTATGCGGCTAAATAATCAATGTATTTATTATCGTCAACATCCCAAAAATATGCGCCTTTCCCACGTTTCATGGCAACGGGAGAACCTCCCCCAACAGCCTTAAACGAACGTGATGGGCTGTTAACACCGCCAACAATATGTTCCAGTGCCTCTGTATGTAATTGTTCTGAGCTTGTAAAATTCACTTACATTCCACTCCTTTATGGTAATAACTCAATATGAATTGTGATAGCTTTCACTATTCATGTGATAGAAAAAGTCATCTGTGGTCTCATTTTATTGTATCATGATTTATGGAATAGAGGATAAGACTTATTAGTTGTGAAGACAGTAGTGGTTAGGTAAACTAATCGAAGTGAAAATATGAAAATGAGGTACTAGCATGGAAACAATCATCGACGTAAAGCAGTTACGAAAAGAATTCGTTTCTCATTCAAGCCGTTCTGGATTAAAAGGAGCATTTCGCGATTTATTTACCCGTAATTACAAAGTTATACCGGCTGTAAATGATATTTCCTTTTCTGTTCAGAAAGGTGAAATGATGGGATACATTGGTGAAAACGGAGCAGGAAAATCGACTACGATAAAAATGCTAACGGGTATACTAACACCAACATCTGGACAAATCGTGGTTAATGGCATGAATCCGCACAAAGAAAGAGAAAAATTTGTAAGAACGATTGGGGTAGTATTTGGACAACGTTCGCAGCTATGGTGGGACATTGCTGTACAAGAATCTTTCCGATTACTAAAGAAAGTGTATGGTGTATCCGACATAGAGTACAAAGAACATATGGAGCATGTGATAGAAACGCTCGATATTGGTCCTCTTCTTGATAAACCTGTTCGTAAGCTCTCACTTGGACAACGTATGCGATGTGAGCTAGCCGCAGCGCTCATACACAATCCTTCCCTTTTGTTTTTAGATGAACCAACAATCGGATTGGATGTTCTTGTGAAGCTGAAAATAAGAGAATTTTTAAAAGAAATGAATGAAAGGTATAAAACAACAATTTTATTAACAACACACGATATATCAGATATTGAGGCTCTGTGTGATCGGGTTGTTATGTTAGATGAAGGGAATATCATGTATGATGGATCACTTGAAAAGCTTCGTTCTAATTGGGGAAAAGAAAAAATCATCCACTTTCAATTTACGAAGTCTGTTTCTCTTATAGAATTAGCAACAGTTATGCCTGGTAGAGTAACATGGAAACAAGAGGACGGAGACAATGTTTGGACAGCGAAACTACCGAATGAAGAAACGCTGATTTCTGCGTTGATCTCACACGTAGTACAAACATTTAAAATTAAAGATATAAGAATAGAGGAAGTATCAACTGAAGAAATTATTCGTAATATTTACGAAGAGGGTAATACGCATGGCTAAATATATAGAAATGATCCGTATACGGTTTCTTATGATGCTTGCCTATCGAACCAATTATTATAGCGGAATTCTCATTTATACAATCAATATAGGAGCGTATTATTTTTTATGGGGAGCGATATATGGCGGGAAAGGCAGTATCCAAGGATTATCGGTTGCACAAATGACGACTTATGTTGCAGTTGGTTGGATGGCGCGGGCTTTTTATTTCAATAATATTGACCGTGAGATAGCAGAAGAAATTCGAGAAGGACGTGTGGCCATCGAAATGATTCGTCCGTATAGCTATCTTGGTATGAAGGTTATGCAAGGGCTTGGTGAAGGGATCTTTCGGTTTGCATTCTTTTCTATTCCGGGTATGATTCTTGTTTCGTTTTTGTTTTCCCTCACGATTACGTCACATATACAAACGTGGTTTTCGTTTTTACTCTCTATTTTGTTTAGTTTCATTATTAACACGCAAATTAATTTGATTACGGGTATGATGACATTCTTCTTATTTAATAATGACGGTCTCATGTATGCAAAACGGGTTGTCATTGATCTATTTTCTGGACTTTTGCTTCCTATTAGCTTTTATCCTCTTTGGGCTCAAAGCATAATGAATTTTTTTCCGTTTCAAGCGATTAGTTATATTCCAAGCATGATTTTCTCAGAAGGATTAACGGGACAAGCAGTCTGGAATGCCGTACTGTTTCAAATCATTTGGTCTGTTATACTCATTCTTCCAATCGTTTTCATGTGGAAATTGGCGAAAAAACGATTAATTGTGCAGGGAGGGTAAGTAGAATGATATATGTTCAATTATTGTTTCAATATGCCGGACAGTATATGAAAACGAAGCTACAGTATCGCGGAGATCTTCTTGTCGGTCTTTTGTCTGATATGATGATGCAAGCTGTAAACCTAATCTTTATACTTGTTGTATTTGGTCATACGCAACTATTACAAGGGTGGGTAAGAGAAGAAGTTATTTTTATCTATGGATTTTTCTTAGTACCATTCTCGATTTTCTCGGCCTTTTTTAATATTTGGGATTTTAATGATCGATATATAGTAAAAGGAGAAATGGACCGCATTTTAACGCGTCCTATTCATAGTTTGTTTCAAATTATTCTAGAGCGAATGGAGCTGGAGTCATTTATTGGTGGCGTTACAGGCATGCTTATTATGCTCTATGCATCAGTGCAGCTTCATTTGACATTTCATTGGTACGATTTCGTCTTATTTATTATTATGGCAATTGGCGGTGCGCTTGTATACGGCGGGATATTTGTTTCACTAGCTAGTATCGGATTTTGGTCAGATGCGAGAAGCTCTATCATGCCGCTTATGTATAATATAGGAAACTACGGACGGTATCCGATAAATATTTATAATAAAATCATTCGGTTTATATTAACTTGGGTATTGCCTTTTGCATTTGTAGGAGTGTATCCAGCTTCGTATTTTTTACATAAAAGCGAATGGAACTTCTATGCATTTTTTACTCCTGTTATGGGAATCCTCTTCTTCTCCTTTGCTGTTTTTCTTTGGAACAAAGGTGTCAAGCGGTACAGGGGTGCAGGTAACTGATATAATTCATTTGTCCATCTCATATAGATGATATGAGGTGGACAAACATGTGGATTATTGTGTTACTACTCGCTATTTTTGCTATTTTATATAGCATACGTAATCTATGGAAATCATCTAGAACGAATTCCTTTTTTTCGCTATCGAATCTTATGCTGCTTAGTCTTGTCTATTCAACTGTACTGATTGCATTTGGTTTAGGGTATCTCATTTTAGGAGAAATTGGGTTTCCTGTTTTGAAAGAACACGGAAATGCTATTACTACGGTAAGCCCTAGAGATACGGTAGGAACTGCCATGTATTTTAGTGCAATTACACTCTTTTCGGTTGGCTATGGTGACATTACACCGATTGGCCTCGGGAGGGTTATTGCAGTTATAGAGGCGTTAATTGGATATACCTTACCGTTTGCTTTTGTCGCTCGCATGGTTACCGAACATGATAAACGCGACTAAACATGGTATAGTTAAGAGTGGAGTAGACGAAGGAGAGGTTGTTAATATGGTTAAACTAGGGGAACTTGCACCAGATTTCACATTGCCAGCAAGTAGCGGACAACAGGTTACATTATCAGATTTTCGGGGCAAAAATGTTGTAGTTTATTTTTATCCAAAGGATATGACGCCAGGATGTACGACGCAAGCCTGCGATTTTCGCGATTCATTAGATTTATTCAATGATGAAAATACGATTATATTAGGAATTAATCGTGATACGATAGCGAAGCATGTAACATTTATTAATAAGAACAATTTGCCATTTCAGTTATTGTCAGATGAAGAACATGTAGTAGCAGAACTATACGGCGCTTGGAAGTTAAAAAAGAATTTTGGTAAAGAGTATATGGGAATTGAACGGTCCACATTCGTTATTGATAAGGAAGGAAAACTTGTCAAAGAATGGCGCAAGGTAAAAGTGAAAGAACATGTTAAGGAAGTATTGGCTGTAATTAAAGAATTAGCATAAGGCTTCTTTAATTTATAAAAAGTGAGGCATTCGTCTATACCTAATGGAGTGCTAAGTAATATGGTAAAGTGTAGGGCATACCTCCTCAGATGATAGCTTTTCACGTGCGAGATACTTCTCGCACTATTTTTTTGTACAAAACGCAAACAACTATTTGAGGGGATAGTAAGTATTTGAAATGGATTCAATCCAGCAAAGAGGTTAGCGGTAATGAAAGAGCAAGGATTGTTTCCAGGGAGGAAGAAAAAGTAAGGTACATTTTACTTTAATAAGTTAGTTGGAAATACAGTATCCTTATAGTAGAAATATTGACAATGGGAAACATAAAGCTGTAAACTTATTGTAAATATTATAACGTAGTAATCTATATAGAATGGGGGTGCATGGCGGTGGTTAACGAAGAACTAAAAGAAGCATTAGAACTTTTAAAAGGTACAGGTGTACGTATGACTCCGCAACGTCATGCTATTTTAGAGTATCTGGTTGGTTCGTTGTCGCACCCGACAGCTGATGAAATATATAAAGCGCTTGAAGATAAATTTCCAAATATGAGCGTTGCGACTGTATACAATAATTTACGTGTTTTTAAAGAAATTGGTCTTGTGAAGGAACTGACATATGGTGATACTTCTAGTAGATTTGATTATGTGACGACAGATCATTATCATGTTATATGTGAGAAATGTGGGAAAATTGTTGATTTTCCTTATTCCGGCTTAGAAGAAATGGAACAAAAAGCATCAGAAGAAACGGGATTTATAATACGAAGTCATCGTATCGAATTGTATGGTGTTTGTCCGGAATGCAGTCATATGTTGAAAAATTAATGTACCGTGCTAAAATAAAATTTCTTGGTTGACTTTAAAGGATGATATCCTTTGTTAGTCAACCTTTTTTATTTCGATTGCTGTAGGCCTCGTGAAGCTCTTTGCCGTCCCATGAAGCATCTAATGTAAGAGGTTGGTGACAATGCATACACGCATCAGCCCTTCCTAGTATTTTGGTTGGTTTGTTACATGCCGGGCAGAGGACCTGTACAGTTTTTGTTGAGAGCATACCAATCCAAAAATAAATGATGGTACTGCCGATAATGGAAACAAAACCTACGATGATGAGTAATGACATAATAAGAGGGGAATTGCGGAAAAATACCCCCACATAGGAAATGAAGAGTCCAGCAAAAACAGATCCTAAAGCAAACGTCCGGATTTTATTGATTTTGCTACTGTATTTTTCTCTCATTGGGCACACTCCTTTTTACAAATCATACATTATATAATATATATTTCCAAACAAAAAAAGAATGAGTAAAGTATAGAGTTTGATAAGAAAATAGAATGAGAAAAATAATGAAAAAGTGATTGACCTATAATTTATTACGTGATATATTATTAACCGTCGCTGATGCAAGTCAGTAACAAACAGTAAATAAAAAACATGTTGACACTGTTTTTGAAAGGTGCTAACATAAAGAAGTCGCTTTTTAGCGATAATGAGTTCTTTGAAAACTAAACAAAACATGAAACGTCAGTTTTATTTTTTTAAAGCTTAGACAAACTTTAACTTTTATGGAGAGTTTGATCCTGGCTCAGGATGAACGCTGGCGGCGTGCCTAATACATGCAAGTCGAGCGAACCCTTCGGGGTTAGCGGCGGACGGGTGAGTAACACGT
>NZ_JBXKMX010000120.1:0-14702 GCF_056992975.1 Ectobacillus sp.
ACAAACTTTGTACCAAACTCAGGAATGCCAAGTGTGCCCGTTTTACAATTAATTTGCTCTGGTGTAACTCCAATTGACTCGGTTGTAGAAAAAATTTTCATGACTTCTGGATCATCCGTAGGAATGGTTTTCGGATCGATACCACTTAAGTCTTGTAGCATCCGAATCACAGTCGGATCATCATGCCCAAGTATATCTAGTTTTAGGACATTATCATGAATTGAATGGAAATCGAAATGAGTAGTTCTCCATTCTGCATCGACATCATCAGCTGGAAATTGGATTGGTGTAAAGTCAAAAATGTCCATATAGTCCGGAACAACAATAATACCGCCTGGATGCTGACCTGTCGTTCTTTTCACACCGGTACACCCCATTGCAAGCCGTTCAACCTCAGCGGTTCGCATCTGTATATTATTATCGGCAGCGTAACCTTTTACATACCCAAATGCCGTCTTATCTGCAACTGTGCCAATCGTTCCTGCTCTGTATACATAATCTTCTCCGAATAATACCTTCGTATAGTTATGGGCGCGGGGCTGATATTCCCCGGAAAAATTTAAATCAATATCTGGAACTTTATCGCCTTTAAATCCTAAGAATGTTTCAAATGGAATATCATGACCATCTTTTTTATACGTAGTTCCACACTTCGGGCAATCCTTATCCGGTAAATCAAATCCTGAACCAACAGATCCATCATGGAAAAATTCGGAATTTTTACAATTTGGACATACATAGTGAGGTGGCAGTGCGTTTACTTCTGTAATTTCCATCATAGTAGCAACGAGAGAAGATCCTACCGATCCCCGTGAACCTACTAAATATCCATCATCAAGCGATTTCTTAACAAGTTTATGCGCAATGAGATAAATAACAGCAAATCCATGTCCAATAATACTTTTTAATTCCTTCTCAAGGCGTGCTTCCACAATCTCTGGAAGCTCTTCACCATAAATACTTCGCGCACGTTCATAGCTCATTTGTCGCGTTTCTTCTTCGGCCCCTTCGATACGCGGAGTATAAAGTTCGTCCTTAACTGGCTTCACTTCACCTATCATGTCAGCAACCGTATGTGTATTTGTTACTACAACTTCTTTGGCAAGATCTTCACCTAAAAATGAAAATTCATCTAGCATTTCATTTGTTGAGCGAAAATGAACAGCAGGTAACTTATGACGGTTAAGCGGATTTGCACCGCCCTGAGAATTCACTAAAATTTTCCGATAAATAGCATCCTCTGGATTCAAGTAATGAACATTTCCTGTAGCAACCACTGGTTTATTTAATTTTTTCCCAAGGGTAACCAAATTTGATAGTATAGTCTGCAATTGTCCAGTATTTTGCACGAGCTCCATCTCAATTAAATGCTTCAATACGGACGGAGGCATCACTTCTATATAATCGTAAAACCCTGCAAGTTCTTCTACTTCTTCTGGTGCCTTCTGCATCATAGCTTCAAATACTTCCCCTTTATCACATGCAGTTCCAACTAAAATACCTTCTCGATACTTTTTAAGTACAGAACGCGGGATACGAGGAACACGATAGTAATATTTTAGGTGGGATAAAGAAACAAGTTTATATAAATTTTTTAATCCATCCTGTGTGGTTGCAAGTAGTGTAACGTGATTAGGTCGACCCCGCTTGTAAGAATCTCCTTGTCCCATGCCATCATTCAATTGGTCATGGTACAAAATATCCTTGGCAAGGACTTCCTTAAGCATTTTCGCTAGCATATAACCGGTAGCCTCAGCATCATAAATTGCTCGGTGATGTTGAAGAAGTTCAACGTCTAGTTTTTTACACAACGTATTCAATCGATGATTTTTCATTTCAGGATATAAAAATCTTCCTAGTTCTAACGTATCAATTACGGGATTCATCGGTTTTTCTAAACCATAGCGTTTAGATCCAACTTGCAAAAACCCCATATCAAATCGTGCATTATGAGCAACTAACGTGTGATCACCGCGCCACTTCTCAAAATCACGTAAAACCGCATCAACATCTGGTGCATCTTTTACCATATCATCTGTAATGCCTGTTAAATCAATCGTTGTTGCCGATAAAGGATGATGTGGATTCGCAAATCGCTCAAATCGATCAATGACTTCTCCTTGGTAAACCTTTACAGCGGCAAGTTCAATAATTGTGTCATATACAGCGGAAAGCCCTGTTGTTTCTAAGTCAAATACAACATACGTTTCGCCCTCAAGCGTGCGATGCACTTCATTATACGCAATAGGTACACCATCATTCACAAGGTTGGCTTCAACCCCGTATATAACCTTTACGCCCGCCTTTTTCCCTGCCGAATAGGCTTCTGGAAACGATTGAGCTACAGCATGGTCTGTTACGGCAATAGCTGGATGTCCCCATTTACCCGCTTGGCTAACAAGTGCAGAAACTGGAGTAACCGCGTCCATTTGACTCATTGGCGTATGAAGGTGAAGCTCAATCCGTTTTTCTCCCTCTGGCGCCGTGTCCATTCGCACTGGAGCCTTTAATTCATTTACATCATGAGCCATCATGACAAGATCACGAAGGAATGTATCATTTTGAAATGAACCACGAGCTCTTACCCACATTCCTTTTTTCATACGTTGAAATGCTGGAATATCTTCTTTATCACGTGAGAACATTTTCACTATGATTGAATCGGTATAATCCGTTATTTTAAATGTGAGCAAGGTGCGTCCGCTACGAAGCTCCTTTGTTTCAACATCAAATACATAACCTTGAACTGTTTTTCGTTTTTCTTCTTCTTGAATCTCGTGAAGAGGTGTAATCTCTTCCTCACGTTTTATAACAAGTCCAATGACAAGCGGCTGATTGTCATTAGTTTCATCACTTAATCCTTTTTTCGTAACCTCATCCATCGCTTCAATTGCTTCCTTTACAATTTTACGATCTTCTTGTTCCTTTTCTTCTTGAAACTTTTGAAATTCTTCTATATTTTCCTCTACTTCTGCTTCCAACTGAAAGCGGGGAAAACCGAAGCTTTCATATTGATCACAAATTGGCTTCGTTAAATTTTTTTTAATTGTCATTGATTCTAATTCATTTTTTACCGTTAAAACTAACTTCACTCCGTGCATCGCCGGTGTTTGATTGCGCAAGTATGCAAACATGGGAGAGATAGAAATTTTATTTGTGCAGACAGGCCAATATGCCTGAATATCTTGCTCTGTGTATTGTGAATCATTTGTTTCAATTTGAAATGAAACATCCGCGATGTGAGAAAAAGAAGTAATCAGCTGTCTTTCTAGTAACTCATAAACATTTGCTGGAATAATCCTTGGCAAGGAAAAGTAAAAGCACCAACTTTTCTGCTTCTTATCAACACTAAGTTTTTGCAGACTACCATCTTGTAAATAATTTGTAATTAACGTTTCAGGAAGCGCAAGCTGCTCAAGTAAAATATGAAAACGTTCCTGCTGTTCCTTTGCTATAGTCAAGACGTATCCTCCCTTCAAACACAGCGACTACCTGTGTTTTGTATCTCCTATCTCTAGTACACGATAAAAGAAGAAGGTGACTGAAAAAGGGGGAAAATCATTCCCTTTTGCGTCACCTCATAAAATTGACCATAGTGCATATGAATAAATCTTCAATGTGCATTTCATATGGTCAGTCTAACCTTATTTTAATATAGATGCAATGTAAGTGGGAAGTTCTTCAAGAGATATTTCATTTAACTCATTTGTTTGACGAGACTTTACCTCTACGATTCCTTCACCAATTTTTTTACCGACGGTTACACGGACTGGTATACCAAACAAGTCAGCATCAGCAAACTTTACACCAGCGCGTTCTTTACGATCATCTAGCAATACTTCATAGCCAAGCTTTCGTAAAGAATCATATAATTCTTCCGCTTTTTCACGTTGTTCATCGACTTTTACATTAGCCGGAATAATATGAACCGTAAACGGAGCTACAGCAACGGGCCATTTTAGACCATGCTCATCATTAAACTGCTCTGCTATGGCAGCAACAGTACGAGAAACCCCAATTCCATAGCATCCCATAATAATCGGCTGCTCTCTTCCAGTTTCATCCAAGTAGGTTGCGCTCATCGCCTCACTGTATCGTGTTCCGAGCTTAAACACATGTCCAACCTCTATTCCTTTAGCAAAGACAATCGTTCCTTTGCCGTCAGGAGATGGATCTCCTTCTTGTATAAAACGAATATCAGCGAATTGTGTTACAGAAAAATCCCGTTCTGGATTAACGTTAATATAGTGAACCCCTTCTTCATTTGCCCCACAGCATCCATTTACAAGAGCTTCAATGGCGAAGTCAGCAACGACATCAACATCTTCCGGTACACCAATTGGTCCAAGTGATCCAACTGAACAATTCATTAGGTTTCTTACCTCTTGTTCATCTGCTAGTTCCACAACGGAAGCTCCGTATAAATTCTTCAATTTCACGTCGTTTACTTCATGATCCCCTCGAACAAGAACAAGCACCAACTTATCATCCACTTTAAATACAAGCGTCTTAAAGCAATGTTTGTCATCAATGTTTAGAAATTCAGATACCTGCGCGATTGTTTTTTGATTTGGAGTTTCAACTTTTTCAAGTGGCAGTTGCCCTTCCGTACGTTCATACGTTACAACAACGGGAGCCATCTCGATGTTTGCTGCATAATCTGATTCATTTGAATAAGCAATTGTATCCTCGCCCACTTCTGAAAGCACCATGAATTCATGTGTATCCTTGCCTCCCATTGCACCAGAGTCTGCAATAACGGCACGGAAATTTAAGCCGCAGCGTCGAAAAATATTACTGTACGCTGTAAAAATACGTGCATAGACTTCATCCAAACTTTCTTTAGAAGCATGAAAAGAATATGCATCTTTCATTAAAAACTCTCTTCCACGTAACAAACCGAAACGCGGACGCTTTTCATCACGGAATTTCGTTTGAATTTGATACAAGGTAAGTGGAAGTTTCTTATAAGATTTCACTTCATCCCGTAGAAGAGCTGTAATAGTTTCCTCATGAGTTGCTCCTAGAGCAAATTCACGATCATTACGGTCCCTAAGGCGCATTAATTCAGGTCCATAAGAATACCATCGACCTGATTCTTGCCAAAGTTCGGCTGCTTGTAATGCTGGCATAAGAAGCTCAAGAGCTCCTGCTTGCTCCATTTCTTCACGAATAATCTGTTCTACTTTATGTAACACTTTCAATCCCAATGGTAAAAAACTATACACACCAGAGGCATTTTGACGAACAAAACCTGCGCGCAGTAGTAGCTGATGGCTTTTTACATCAGCATCTGCTGGTACTTCACGTAATGTAGGGCTAAACATTAAACTCTGTTTCATTTGGTACCACCTCGTTATTAGTAAGCCGTGCAAACAAATACATGGCCCTTAATTCATTACAGAAAAAACTTTTTAATATCGTTCCAAGTAACGACAAGCATCAATAGCATTAAAAGTGCAAATCCAATAAAAGTAACCAAGCCTTCCTTTTGTCGATCAACTGGTTTACCACGTAGTGCTTCTACTACGAAAAACATAAGGCGCCCACCATCCAACGCAGGAATTGGCAACAAATTAAAGAGCCCCAAATTAATACTTAAAGCTGCCGTTAAACCAAGTAAGTTAATAAAACCAGATTCAGCAACCTTACCTGTTAAATTATAAATACCAACAGGACCTGATAAGGCGTTGATGGAAAACTGTCCAGTTACAAGCTGTACGAGTGATAAGAAGATGAGTTTTGTCCACTTGTATGTTTGTTCAAAACCAAGCTGTATACTCCCAAGGAATGACTTTTCAACTGGTGGATATACCCCTAATCTGCCAATTTCTTGGTTTCCTTCCTTCTCAGCAGTCGGCGTTACCTTAATGGTAACAGGTTGTTGATTTCGTTGTAGCTTCATAGTCAACTCAGTGGCCGGATTTTTACGAATGATCGTTGTAACATCGGCCCAAGTCGTCATCTGTGTTCCATTAATTGAAGAAATAACATCACCTTGCTGCAAACCAGCTCTAAGACCCGCACCATCTGGTACAAGTTGACCAATAATTGGCTTATCTACTGGAATACCTTGAACAAGCCCGATGATAACAAATAAAAAAAATGCTAATACAAAGTTCATGGCAGGACCTGCAAAAATTGTTAGTGCACGTTGTCCTAACGTTTTAGAAGTGAACTGACGATTGAACGGTGCAATTTGAAGCTCTTCTCCCGCTGAAACATAGTAAGCTTTCTCATGAACAGAGAATGTTTGCAGTTCTGATTCATATTCTTCATACCCAGATATCGTAAGAGCATGCTCTAAATCAGCTTGCTCCACTTCGATCACTCTAGCATTTGGATACTTTTCGTAGTTGTCCATAACGATTTTTGTAACTTGTTCCTTTTCGTTCATTACGAGCGCAACTTTAGTACCTGGCTTCAAATCCATTGTTTCTTGATCTTCACCAGCCATGCGAACGTAGCCTCCCAGAGGAAGCAAACGAATCGTATACTTCGTTTCGTTTTTCGTAAAGGAAAACAGCTTCGGCCCAAATCCAATTGCAAATTCACGGCACAAAATACCAGATCGCTTCGCAACATATAAATGACCAAGTTCATGGAAAAAGACGAGTGCACCAAAAACTAAAATAAAGGCAATCGCTGTGTTCAATTCCATAACCACCTTTTTTAAATTTGTTCCATCACAAACGATCTTGTAGCCTGATCAATTCCCCTAATTTCTTCGAGGGTTGGATGCTTAACTACTGTGTGACGAAGCATCGCTTTCTCAACTAAATCTTCAATAGCTAAAAAGCTAATACGTTTTTGCAGAAAAGCAGCAACAGCAATTTCATTGGCTGCATTCATAACAGTTGGTAAACTACCACCTGTTTTTCCTGCTTCAAACGCAAATCCTAAGCTCCTAAATCGTTGTAAATCCATTTTACTAAAATGAAGTTCCCCAATTTCCCAAAGATGTAGCTGCTTTGTTGCCGGCAGAGCGAGACGATCTGGATGGGTGAGTGCATATTGAATTGGGACTCTCATATCCGGTGAACCAAGTTGTGCCATTACACTTCGATCTGTAAATTCTACCATAGAATGAATGATACTTTCTTTATGTAGAACAACATCAATTTGTTCATAAGGGATTTGAAATAGCCAATACGCTTCTATCACTTCTAAGCCTTTGTTCATCATTGTAGCAGAATCTATTGTTACTTTCGAACCCATCGACCAATTAGGATGTCTCAAAGCATCTTCTACTGTAACGTGAGCAAGGTCATCGCGTGTCTTATCCCGAAAGCTTCCTCCAGAAGCAGTCAAAATTAATCTCGAAATCCTCTCCGGATTTTCCCCTTTCAAGCATTGAAAAATTGCCGAATGTTCACTATCTACTGGAAGTAGTGACACTCCATTCTTTCTTGCAGCTTCTGTCACAATATGTCCAGCTGTCACGAGCGTCTCTTTATTTGCAATGGCAATTGTTTTCTTTGCTTCAATAGCTCGAAGTGTTGGAAGAAGTCCAACGCTCCCAACTACAGCAGTTAGCACAACATCTGCTTCCTTATCAAGAGCAACTTCCAAAAGCCCTTCTGCCCCATATACAATTTTTGTGTTTTTAGCAGACAATTTCAAACGTTGTGCGTCTTCTTTACGCCCAACTGAAACAATATTCGGAGAAAATTCTGCAATCATTTTTGCTGCAAATTCAATATTTTGACCAACCGAAAAGGCAACAAGCTTGAATTGATCAGGATGCGTTCGAATAACATCAATTGTTTGTGTTCCTATCGAACCACTTGCTCCTAAAAGACTTATTTTTTTCATAGGTTGCGCTCTCCTTAAACAAAGTGCAGAAAATGTAAAAGTGGCAAAACGAATAATAGACTATCTAAGCGATCTAAAATCCCCCCATGACCGGGTAATATATATCCAGAATCCTTTACACCATAATGACGTTTAAACGCAGATTCCACTAGATCGCCAATTTGTCCAAAAATCGATACCAATACAGTGACAGCTATTAAATAGATAATATGATCATTTACCTGTTGAAACCCATTATATACGAGTCCTACAATAACAGCACAAAAAATGCCTCCAATTGCACCTTCAACTGTTTTATTTGGACTTATATCAGGCCAGAGTTTTCGCTTACCAAATGCTCGTCCGATAAAATATGCACCTGAATCCGTAGCCCAAATAACAAACAATGTGTAAAACAAATAGCGTAGTCCATCAATTCTTGTTTCGTGTAAATAATAAAAACCCATACCAATATAAAGTGTTGCAAAAAGTAGAAAGGCTGCATCATCAAACGTAAACGTATTCTTTGATAGCACAGTATATGTTAAAAGGAGCATTACAATGACAAACGTCATTTCTACTTTGGATAGTCCCATTGTATCAAACAAAAAAGCCGAACTACTTGGAACGAGAATGAAGCTTAGCAATGCTACTGTTAGTATAGTTGGAATAAAAAAGATTGGAAGCTTCTTCATATGTATAAGTTCATAAAGCCCAACATAGGCGAGAAAATATACTAAAACGGTGAAAGAAATTCCACCGTAGAAGACAATCGGAATAAATAATGCAGCAGCAATGACCGCTGTAATTACGCGCTGTTTCACCAGCAACACCTCACTTTTTATACGCCACCAAATCTTCTTCCTCTCCTCTGGAAGTCCAAAATAGCTTCTAGCAAGTGTTCTTCTGTAAAATCCGGCCAAAAAACATTGGAAAACCATAACTCTGTATAAGCGATTTGCCATAGCATAAAATTACTAATACGCACTTCACCGCTTGTACGAATTAACAAATCTGGATCTGGTAGACTTTTCGTCATCAAATACTCAGAAAATAATTCTTCTGTAATATCATCGATATTGACTTTTCCCTCAATACTATCTCTAACCAATTCTTGCATACCGTAAACCATTTCATCGCGGCTTCCATAGTTCAAAGCAAAGTTTAATATTAAACCCGTATTCTGTTTCGTTGCTTCTATGGCATTTTCAACTGCTTTACGTGTATGTTCAGGTAGTCTATCACGTTTACCCATAACACGAACTTGAACATTTTCTTCTACAAGTTCAGGCAAAAATGCACCTAAAAATTCTTGCGGAAGCTTCATAATAAATTCAACTTCCTGCTTTGGTCTCTTCCAGTTTTCCGTTGAAAATGCATACAACGTTAACACGTTTACACCGATTCCACTCGCAAATTTTGTAATTTTGCGAACAACTTTCATTCCCTCATGATGTCCAGCTACACGAGGCAAGGCTCGTTGTTTAGCCCACCGGCCATTTCCATCCATTATGATCGCAATATGTTTGGGAATATAGCCATTTTTAGCCTCTTGCACAAGCCGGTCAAACGATGCAGACTTTTGTTTTCGAAAGAATAGCTTCTTCAACATGTTTGAAACCCTCCACGAGCACAGGTATTCCTTAAAAGTGTAAAAAGGCCCCCTTACACAGAGGGCCCTGCGTTTATCGCATTAAACTTCAAGGATTTCTTTTTCTTTGTTCTTTGAGATCTCATCGATTTTTGCAATATGCTTATCCGTTTCTTTTTGGATCGTATCTGTATGACCTCTTAATTCATCTTCGGTTATTTCACCATTTTTTTCAAGTTTTTTCATATCATCGTTTGCATCTCTGCGCAAATTACGGACAGCCACTTTTGCTTCTTCAGCATATTTTTTTACAACTTTTACAAGTTCACGACGACGTTCTTCCGTTAAAGCAGGAAACGCAATGCGAATAATGGTGCCATCATTTGAAGGATTTAATCCTAAATCAGACTTTAAGATTGCCTTTTCAATATCGCCCATTATAGACTTATCGTAAGGCTGAATAACCAGTAACCGCGCTTCAGGTACTGTAATATTTGCTAGTTGAATAATCGGTGTTGGTGCACCATAGTAGTCAACTGTTACGTTTTCTAACAACGAGCTACTCGCACGACCAGCACGAACAGTGCCTAATTCACGTGAATAAGAAGAAATCGCTTTGTTCATCTTTTCTTTTGCAGCGTTAATGATTTGTTGAGCCATCATTATTTCCCCCTAACAATTGTTCCAATATTTTCACCAAGAACAGTACGCTTAATATTTCCTTCTTCCATAACCGAGAACACGATTAAAGGAATATCGTTATCCATGCACAAAGAGGATGCAGTAGAATCCATTACAGCAAGCCCTTCTTTTAAAACATCTAAATACGTTAACGTATCGTATTTCGTTGCAGTTGCATCAATTGTTGGGTCTGCGCTATATACTCCGTCTACATTGTTTTTTGCCATTAAAATAACGTCGGCTTCAATTTCTGCTGCACGTAGCGCAGCAGTCGTATCTGTGGAGAAATAAGGATTCCCAGTACCTGCAGCAAAAATCACTACTCGCTTCTTTTCTAAATGACGAATAGCCTTTCTTCTAATGTACGGTTCAGCCACTTGACGCATTTCAATAGACGTTTGTACGCGTGTTTGAATGCCTAAACTTTCAAGGCTATCTTGAAGAGCAAGGGAATTCATAACTGTCGCAAGCATGCCCATGTAATCAGCACTTGCTCGGTCCATACCCATTTCACTTCCTATTTTACCTCTCCAAATGTTTCCGCCGCCGACTACTACAGCCACTTCCACATCAAGCTCGACAATTTCCTTCACTTGTTTCGCAATCGACATAATAACGGACGGATTTATTCCAAAACCGCGCTCCCCAGCTAAAGCTTCTCCACTAAGCTTTAACACAACACGTTTGTATTTTGCTTGACTCATAACGAACCTCCATTTGCTTGAATAATGCCATCTATAACAGCGTCTTTTCTTCTGTTCAGTGCTCTATTCGAAAAAAGGGAACACGAAGTGTCCCCTTCTGCCATTCAAAATTAGTTATTGCCTTTTACTTGGCTCATTACTTCTTCAGCAAAGTTATCTTGACGTTTTTCAATGCCTTCACCAACACTGTAACGTACGAAAGTTTTTACCGTCGCACCTTTAGCTTGAACAAATTTTCCAACTTTAACATCTGGATCTTTAATGAAAGCCTGATCAACTAAGCAAATTTCTTCGAAGAACTTGCTAAGACGACCTTCAACCATTTTCACTACGATTTTTTCTGGCTTACCTTCGTTTAAAGCTTGTTGTGTTAATACTTCACGTTCATGTGCAATTTCTTCTTCTGTAACTGCACTACGATCGATATATTTTGGATTTACAGCTGCAACATGCATAGAAACATCTTTTGCAACTGTTTCATCAGTAGTTCCAGCAAGAACTGTCAATACGCCAATACGGCCGCCCATGTGAAGATATGCACCAAATGCATCTCCATCTTCTTTTGTAAGAACCTCAAAACGACGAAGTGTTAACTTTTCACCAATTTTCGCGATTGCTGCATTGATATATTCTTCAACTGTTGTACCGCCAGCCATTGTTTGAGCTAACGCTTCTTCTACTGTAGTTGGTTTTGCTGCTAAAATATGTGCAGCTAATTCTTTTGTTAACGTTTGAAATCCTTCATTTTTTGCAACGAAGTCAGTTTCAGAGTTTACTTCCAAAATAACAGCGCTGTTGCCTTCCACTGCAATATTTGTTAACCCTTCAGCTGCAATACGGTCAGCTTTTTTTGCAGCCTTTGCAATACCTTTTTCACGAAGAAAATCAATTGCTTTTTCCATATCACCATCTGTTTCAGTAAGCGCCTTTTTACAATCCATCATACCAGCGCCAGTCGTTTCACGAAGTTGTTTTACCATTTGTGCTGTAACTGCCATTATCATCATCCTCCTAATTATATGTATAACCGAAAAGCGAAATCAGCTTGCGCACTCCACGAGAGCAAGGATTTCTTTCACAAAAAGGCGTAATTTTCTTTTCGAAAAGGGTCCCCACTGATATCGCTCTAATTAGTAAAGCTAGTTTTTCAC
The DNA here is from genome assembly GCF_056992975.1 of Ectobacillus sp. Lineage (NCBI taxonomy): Bacteria > Bacillati > Bacillota > Bacilli > Caryophanales > Bacillaceae > Ectobacillus > Ectobacillus sp. The sequence continues at coordinate 11,922 of NZ_JBXKMX010000120.1, forward strand.
CTCAAAAGGTGTAGTTTGTATCTTTAAAAAAAAGGTGATAAAAGGCATAACCCCTTATCACCTTTTTAAAATCTTACGCAGTAACAGTTTCTTCCCCTTGTTTTGCTTCAAGGATTGCATCTGCCATTTTACCAGTAAGAAGTTTGACTGCGCGAATTGCGTCGTCATTAGCAGGGATTACGTGGTCGATTTCATCTGGATCACAGTTTGTATCAACGATTCCAATTAAAGGAATGTTCAATTTACGAGCTTCTGCAACAGCAATACGTTCTTTACGAGGGTCAACTATGAAAATTGCATCTGGAAGACCTTTCATATCCTTAATGCCGCCTAAGAATTTTTCAAGACGTTCTAATTCCTTTTTCAATTGAACGACTTCTTTTTTAGGAAGAACATCAAATGTGCCGTCTTCTTGCATTCTTTCGATGTCTTTTAAACGTTTAATACGTTTTTGGATAGTTTGGAAATTTGTTAATGTTCCACCCAACCAACGTTGGTTCACGAAATACATTCCAGCGCGAAGTGCTTCTTCTTTAATAGCATCTTGTGCTTGTTTTTTCGTACCAACAAAAAGTACAGTACCACCGTTTGATGCAATTTCTCTCATTGTGTTGTATGCTTCCTCAACCTTTTTAACTGTTTTTTGAAGGTCGATGATGTAGATACCATTACGTTCTGTGAAAATATAACGTTTCATTTTTGGGTTCCAACGGCGAGTTTGGTGACCGAAGTGAACACCTGCTTCAAGCAATTGTTTCATTGAAATTACTGACATGTAAAGTTCCTCCTGAATGGTTTTTTTCTCCTCCGTCCACTTCAACTTTACACATAACTGCATAAGCAGCACCAACATGTAAATCAGTGAACGTGTGTTGTTATTCACACCATTGACTACTATACCATAACAAGAAATCACAATCAAGACATAGTAACAAAGAAAAGCAAAATCGACTGGTTCAGCCACGTAGGGCAGAAGTTCTCCGCACAAAAAGGCGCTTTTTGCCTTTATGGGCGGAGGTTTTCTGACCGGAGGGGCTAGTCGGTTTTGCTGGACAACCCCAGAAAAGCAAAATCGACTGGTTCAGCCACGCAGGACAGAAGTTTTCCGCACAAAAAGGCGCTTTTTGCCTTTATGGGCGGAAGAGATCTCAATCATTAGATTTCATCTATGTACTAAAAAACCCTCTCTGTCTATGCCAGAGAGGGAGCTTGCAACCATTTAGTTAGTTTGATTTTAGCTTTTCTAATTCCAGCAAAAATTTATTATTTAATACTTTAATGTACGTTCCTTTCATACCAAGAGAACGAGATTCAATTACGCCCGCACTTTCAAGTTTACGAAGTGCATTCACGATAACAGACCGCGTAATACCTACACGGTCAGCAATTTTACTTGCTACTAAAAGTCCTTCTGTTCCGTTCAATTCATCAAAAATATGTTCAATTGCTTCTAATTCGCTATATGATAACGAACTAATTGCCATTTGTACAACGGCTTTACTCCGTGCTTCCTCTTCTATTTCTTCTGCTTTTTCACGAAGAATTTCCATCCCAACAACAGTAGCACCATATTCGCCAAGAATTAAATCATCATTTGAAAAAGACTCTGTTAAACGAGCCAACACTAATGTTCCCAACCGTTCTCCACCACCAACAATAGGAACAATAGTCGTTAATCCCATTTGAAATAAATCTTTATTCTCAATAGGAAAAGCCGTATAAGGACTATTAATATCTATATTTGAAGAGGTTTCTGTTATATTAAACAAACTTTGTGTATATTCTTCAGGAAATTGACGTTCCGCAAACATCTTTTTCATACGATCATTTTCAATTTGTTCGTGAACTTGGAAGCCTAATAACTTGCCACGACGGCTCACTATAAACACATTTGCTTCAATAACCTCGCATAATGTATCTGCCATTTCTCTAAAATTTACAGGTCTGCCCGCTGTTTGTTGCAGAAGTGCATTAATTTTTCTAGTTCTCTCTAATAGTGCCATTATTCTTCTTTCCTCCCAAAATTCAATTCGTTTCTATTACTTGGAAACCAGGACGAGACACCTGTTTATTTTTATAGTATAAACTGACTGACATCTTTGTTTTTCACAATAGATGCTAATTTTTCATCTACGTATTGAGGCGTAATTACTATTCTATTCATTGTAATCTCAGACGCTTCAAACGATAAATCTTCCAGAAGTTTTTCTAAAATGGTGTGTAATCTTCGAGCTCCGATATTATCAGTATCTTGGTTTACTTGATATGCAAGTTCTGCAATTTTACGAATAGCATTATCAGAAAATTCAATTTCTATACCTTCTGTAGCTAACAACGCAATATATTGCTTAAGAAGCGCATTATCCGGCTCGATTAAAATTCTTTCGAAATCTTCTACTGTTAGCTTTGACAATTCCACACGAATCGGAAATCTACCTTGCAACTCTGGTATTAGATCTGAAGGTTTAGACATATGAAATGCCCCAGCTGCAATAAACAAAACATGATCTGTTTTAACTGGGCCATATTTCGTTACAACGGTCGACCCTTCCACAATCGGAAGAATATCACGTTGCACTCCTTCTCGTGATACATCAACGCCCCCGGACTGTTTACCGGCAATCTTGTCAATTTCATCAATAAAAATAATGCCAAGCTGTTCTGTACGGTAAACAGCTTCTTGTGCAACTTCGTCCATATCAATTAAGCGCTGTGCCTCTTCATTTGTCAATACCTTTCTAGCTTCTTTCACAGAAAGTTTTCTTTTCTTCTTACGCTTTG
>NZ_JBXKMX010000121.1:0-5604 GCF_056992975.1 Ectobacillus sp.
TGGACAGCTGGTGCAAATAAAAATGATATACCAACCGATTCAAGAAGCTGCTTTACTTGGCTTGGCGGACAAGTAATGTTTACACCTAACTTTTCTAACACATCTGCACTCCCCGTTTTACTGGATACAGCGCGGTTGCCATGCTTAGCAACCTTTACTCCGGCTCCTGCCAAAACAAATGCAGCAGTTGTACTTATGTTAAAGGTTTGCGCCCCGTCTCCACCTGTTCCGCAATTATCCATCGCACCGCTTATCGTGTTCGAAAACGGAAGCGCCTTTTCCCGTAGTGCCTTTACAAGGCCATAAATTTCATCTGCTGTTTCCCCTTTTGACTTTAAGCCGACAAGAAAAGCAGCAATTTCCGTATCCTTCGCCTCTCCTTCTAGCATAGCTATACCTGCTTCATACGTTTCCTGTTCACTTAATTCCTTTTGTTCAATCAATTTACGTAAATATAAATTCATGATTTCTCCCCCTTAGTTTATCTTGTATTAACGCGTTTCTCCAACGGATTCAGATGCATAAGCTAGAAATTGTTCAATCATTCGTTTTCCTTCTTCAGTTGCAATAGATTCTGGATGAAATTGTAATCCAAATAAAGGATAATAATGATGTTTAATTGCCATGATTTCCCCATCATCCATGGCAGTTGCAAGAACTTCAAATGCAGATGGCAATGTTTCACGCTTTGCTACGAGTGAATGATAACGCATCGCGGTGAGTGGTTGCTTTACATATTCAAATATGGAAGTCCCTGTATGGCGAAGCAGAGATGTTTTTCCGTGCTTAACATGTTTGGCACGAACGACTTCACCGCCAAATGCATGCACAATTGCTTGATGACCAAGACAGATACCAAGAATCGGAATATTCCGATAAAATTTTCGAATAACATCCACACAAATACCGGCATCCTCTGGTCGTCCAGGTCCTGGTGAAATAATGATTGCTTCCGGATTCATCTTCTCAATTTCTTCAATGGTAATTTTGTCATTGCGCACAACCTTAATATTTGTATTGCACAGTCCGATTAGCTGATACAGGTTATACGTAAAGGAATCGTAGTTATCAAGTAATAATATCATTTCAGCACCTCCAACAATGCTCTCGCTTTATTTAATGTTTCATGATACTCACTTTCCGGGTTTGAATCGTATACAATACCTGCTCCTGCTTGAATGTATGCCTTCTGATCCTTAACAACCATCGTCCGAATAGCAAGTCCCATATCCATATCCCCATTAAACGAAATATACCCGACCGTTCCAGAATAGACACCGCGTTTAACCGATTCTAGTTCATCGATTATAGTCATCGCTCGTATTTTCGGAGCTCCTGATACCGTTCCGGCTGGCAAGCATTGCTTAAGTGCATCTAAACACGTAACATCTTCCCGAAGTATGCCCGTCACTTCCGATACAATGTGCATCACATGGGAGTATCGTTCGATGTTCATAAATTTTTCAAGTGTAACCGATCCAATTTCACTCACATAGCCGACATCATTTCTACCAAGATCAACCAGCATGAGATGTTCTGCCTTTTCCTTTTCATCATGTAGTAGCTCGTCTGCAACCCGGATATCCTCTTCCTTCGTTGTTCCGCGTGGACGAGTGCCTGCAATTGGATTGGTTGTTACCATTCTACCTTTTACCGAAAGAAGACTTTCTGGTGAGGAGCCAAGCACCACGTACGAATCAAAATCTACATAAAACATATACGGTGATGGATTGGTCACGCGAAGTCGACGATACAATCCAAATGAATCTCCTTGGAAGGAAGTATGAATACGCTGTGATAACACAACTTGAAAAATATCTCCTGCTCGGATGTATTCTTTAGCAGCTTCTACTATTTCATGAAACTGATCCTGGGTAACATTTGAAGTAAACGTTCCTTCTAGTTCTGTAGTTATCTTGGCAATAGGAGATTGCTTGAATAACTGCTCCCTCGTGTTTGTGATTACTTCTTGTATTTCTTCATAAGACATCGTCTCATTCTTCCTGTACACATAGACGATGCTCACCTTTTGAAATTTATGATCAAACACAACGAACATTTTGTAAAATAATAAATGTGCTTCAGGCATATCCAGCGCATCTTCATTCATCTCGCCAAGTACCTCGTATTGTCTTATAACATCATAGCCGATATAGCCAATGGCACCGCCTGTAAACGGAAACGGACTTTCCATTTCTGTGAAATCAAGTAGTTCTTCCACAACATCTAATACCTTCTGCTCTCTTTGCTCAATACCGTGTTCCGTTACAATTTCTACATGCTCTCCTCTGCTTTTTACTTCTGCATAAGGATTGCTGCCAATAAATGAGTACCGTCCTTTATCTTCATGGCTGAGAGAGCTTTCTAGCAAAAATTTCTTTGTTCCTTCTAAGCGACTATAAAGTAAAACGGGCGTTACATCGTCTCCCTCCATCTCTTCTATGATGTAAAATAACGCGTTTTCTTTTTGCTTTATTTCGAATTGCTCTTTTGTTATCATCCTTCGTCTCATCCTCTCTCTGCATGTAAAATTGTATAAAAAAAGTCCTTTTGCAATTATGCAAAAGGACGATATCTCTACCGTGGTGCCACCTCACGTTGAACTTGCCTATGGCAAATTCCTCTTTTCGGGTACAAATCATACCCTATCCTTTGTAACGGCGGAAAGCCCGGGTAAACCTACTAACTAGTTCAGAATACCTCTCGTAAGCCCATTCTGTATACCGCATCGCACCGGGCTCTCACCTATCCCCGGCTCTCTGGAACGTCTCAAATATACATACTCTTCTTACTCAACGATTTGTGTCATTTAATTATTGGTACTGTTAAACTTGCCTGTTGATTTCCGCTCCAGGTGCGAGCTTTCCGCGGGCGGCTTGGGAGCCTCCTCGGCGCTATGCGCCTGAGGGGTCTCCCTTAACCCGTTTTTCCCGCAGGAGTCTCGCACCTTCCGCTCCAATCAACCTAGTTAAATCAACAATAAGCTTTAACAGAGCCTAATTATTAAAAAAAAATACAAAAGGGGCCCTCATCCAAAAAGGACGAGAAACCCCGTGGTGCCACCTTCGTTAGTTACGTTCGTAACTCACTTTGCGTATTCCTACTCGAATACGTGTCTCTTATAACGATGAGACCAATCGCCAAAGCCTACTCTAAGTTCGGTTTGGAAGCTCCGAAGCCCATTCCATATTACGCACATACTGATTTGCACCAACCATCAGCTCTCTGAAATGACGAAAATATGTACTTTTCTTCTTCAACGCTTATTCATTGTTGCCTTCGATCATACATACTTTCAAATCAAAAGTGCAACATAAAGTAATTTCAAATTGATTGTAGTATATTAAATTTCATACGTCAACCATGACTTTTTTCTAAATTTATTTTTTTATTTTCTCAAATTTTATGTATTCTGTATCCATTCGACAAATATAGTGATATTCCTCTGTTTTTCTTAAAAAACTTAATATTTTCTTCATTTTTATTTAAATGTACTGTAACACTTATTATGTAATATAAATTGTAATACAAGCCAAAGGGGGGATTTTCATGATTTTGAGACATAAGGAATTTAAAAGCAGTGGAAGTATCGTACATTTTCCTTCATCACTTTCAATGCCGATGACGAATAGTGAAAACCCACATCTAATGTTAGCTTCTAATATCGTACCCGTTATTGGCGTTCACTTTAGTCGATCTAAGCTTAAATTAAAGGTTGGCCAAACAGAAGATTTGTATATAACAATTCTTCCGGATCAAGCTTTGGCTCCTCAATTAAAATGGGCTATTACGAACGAAGACATTGTGGAAGCAACGTTTCACCACGATCATATTCATGTGAAAGCGAAAAATGCCGGCAAAACGATTGTAATTGTAACAACAAACGACGGACAATTTCGTGACCTTTGCATTATTACAGTTACAAGCTATCTAACTACAAACAAATAATTAAATGCCTTCTGAAACCTCTTTGTTTCCACCCTGTTGCATGAGAAAGAAAAAGACACCAGCTAATACAAGGATGCCACCAACCATTTGGATACCAATTAGTTTTTCACCAAGAAGCAGAACAGCTAAAAGGGTGGCTCCTACAGGTTCTCCTAAAATACTCATTGAAATTGTTGTGGCATTCACATAATTTAATAGCCAATTGCTAATTACATGGGATAGCGTTGGCACCGTAGCTAGCAATACAAACATGGTCCAATCATTAGACGAATATCCGAAACATTTCGTTGCCGTCACCACGTTATACACGGTAAGAAACAAGGCAGCTCCTGTAAATACGGTAAAACTATAAATCCAATGGGATAATTTCTTTACTGTATTTTGTCCTATCAATAAATAGACGACTACTGCAACTACACTTAAAAAGGAAAGAAAATCTCCAAAAAGAGCGGCTTTACCTAATCCAATATCTCCCCATCCAATAAGCGCAACGCCAAAGATTGCAAGCACAATTGTCGCAAGCGATGCTAGCGTTGTACGCTCGCGAAAAATAAAAAAACCACCAGCCAGTGAAATAAGTGGCTGCACAGCTAGAATAATTGTTGAGCTAGCGACAGTAGTCAGCTTTAAAGATGAAAACCACAGTAGGAAGTGGAGAGCTAGAAAAAAGCCAGATAACATTAAAAATAGCCAATCCTTCTTCGTAATACTCCGAAAATCGTCTCTTTTTTTCCAAACAAACGGAAGCAGCAATAAACTCGCAAACCATAAACGGTACATGCTTAAAACGGAGGAAGGTGCGCTAGACATTTTGACGAAAATAGCAGCAAATGAAACAGCAATAATGGAAATAACCAACGGAAGTGCAATTGATCTATTCAAAATGAAATCTCCTCTCTTTACTGGTTCCTATTTTCTTTCCCAGCTACTTGTATGGTAAACTATGTAAGTAGAACATTAGATATCGAGGAGAGAATATAAGATGCAAGGTAGCGTGCACGAAGTTACAATCCATAGCAAATCATTACAAGAGGACATTCTTCTACTCGTCTACTTGCCATCTACCTACACATCGCTTTATCATCATACGGTCGTCATTGCTCAGGACGGCCAGGATTATATTCAATTTGGCAAAGCACTACGCTTACTTGAATCCATACAACATAAAATCGAGCCTACCATTTTTGTTGGTATTCCATACAAAGATATACAGGACCGCAGAAATAAGTATCATCCTAGCGGCATACAAAATCAAGCCTATATTCGTTTTCTCGCTCATGAGCTTACTCCGTATCTTGATCGGCGTTACGCCACGCATCAGATGGGAAAAGGACGCATCTTACTCGGAGATTCTCTTGGAGCTACGGTTTCCTTATTAGCTTCTCTTATGTATCCTCATACATTTGGAAAATGTATTCTTCAGTCACCCTATGTCGATGAAAAGGTCATGCAGCAAGCAAACACCCTGTCTCCATCACATAATTTAGATATCTATCATGTAATTGGAACCGGAGAAAATCAGGTGGCTACATCAGATGGATCTATAAAAAATTTTATCACACCTAACCGCAGACTTCGAGAACTATTAAAAACGAAACCAATTACCTATTACTATCATGAGTTTCAAGGCAATCATACATGGAAGCATTGGCAAAA
>NZ_JBXKMX010000122.1:0-1957 GCF_056992975.1 Ectobacillus sp.
ATGCAGATCAAGTTCTTGGTGCTACTCTCCAGTTAGATGACTTGTATAAGAAAGATTGGAAACAAAAAGTAGAAAGTAGCGGTTTATCTGAGAAAGAAATTTTGTCTGCGTATGAACGAACCAAACTGGATAAAATGTCTTCTTTAGATGAACAAATGCAGTGGCTTACAGAAGCTGGGTTTTCTGATGTGGATGTTATGTATAAATATTATAACTTTGTTATATTATATGGAAAAAAAGCAAAATAAGCTACTACTATTGTATTCGCAATATGCCTATTGAAGTTCAACTTAATTGAAAAGAGGCACCAGTGAATGAGCAATATTTCATTTGTGGAGTGGGTAAAAGGAGATATAGAAAAGCAAGGCTATATCGGTGCAGACATTATTGGTAAACAAAATGAAGTCTTGGCAAATATACCATCGTCATTGCAGCAATTAGCAGAAGACGCATTATACAGCAACGCTGCGAAGCGTCCGCTTCTACTTTATATCGAATCGCTGCGGGATATGGATGAAGAGGTGCAACGAAAAAAAGACCTACTTGTACGATTTTTAGTCGAAGCTAAAAAATAAGCAAAAGACACAAGTAAATGTGCCCTTTGCTTATTTTTTTAGGGGTTGGATTGACATACCGTAAGCGATTGTTTCGTTTTTTGTATACAAACGAAATCCCGTTTTGTACTCTATGTGTAACTCTGGACCAATGTATTCTTTTGCATATGAATTGCATTGTAGAAATAATCCCTCATTTTCAAAAATCAGATTATCTTTATGTAATTCATCTTGAACGAGCTCCATATCGACTGTAGCACTGCAACTGCAAGATGGTAACACACGAATCGTAATAATGGCGGGATTCCCATAGGAACGAAGCATGGCTTCAGCTTTTTCCGTAATGTATATGTGCATTATTTCACCTTCTTAAAATTTAAATTATACAATTTAGAATAAAACGAATCTGTCCTTTTAGTTTACTATAAGGAGGGAATTACTTGAACAAAAATGCTTGTTTTTCATCCCATTTTTTTCAAATCATCGAAAACTCCTAAGCACTTCGCAATTTTAGTAAAAAAAATACATTTTTCTTCACTTCTCTTTGTGAATTAGACCTTCTTCTGGTATGCTAGTTACGTACATAATTTGGAGGTGTAATAATGAAATCATTTACTGTGCATTTTCATAATGAGGATCAAGTAGCAGCAATGAATGTTGAGAAGTTGAATGAGGAAGATTTTAATCGTGCAACTGCTGGTGGAACTCGTCATTTGTTTGAATTAGATACAAATGTAGGCTTTTTCGTATATTTTGACGCAGTAGACAGTGAAGGAAAAGAATCTTATCTTGTTCTTCAATATGAAGAAGAAAATGAAGATGCAAGTGCATGTTACTCCTTCGCCTTACAAGATTTTTATGAATTTTCCGCTCTATACTTAAATGATTTAGAATTTGATGAGGAAGACGATGAGGATGAGGAAAGCTATGGTCCGCTCCATCATCTAGCACATCTCATGTTCCATATCGTTGAAGAAGGAAAAACCGTTGAAGTATAAGTAAAGAAACACCGCTTAGCAATTAGCTAAGCGGTGTTTGATATTTACTAGAAAGATTGTAGTTGTTTTAAGCCATCACTTTTTTTAAAATATTGCTTTTCTCAATTCGGTCCACAACTTGTTTCATTACTTCATCTGGCTCAACAAGGGCAATACGAACATAGCCTTCGCCTGAAGGCCCAAATGCTTGACCTGGAATAACGACAACTCCCGCTCGGTCAATCAGAGCATATGCAAAATCTGAAGAAGTCCACCCATCTGGTATCTGTGCCCATATAAACATGCTTCCTGATGGTTTTTCTATGTTCCAACCAATGCTGCCAAGGCCGTCTATTAATGCATCTCTCCGTTTTTGGTAGATGCTACGGCTGTTTTCACAGAAAGAATCTCCATGTAAAAGTGCAG
>NZ_JBXKMX010000123.1:0-3588 GCF_056992975.1 Ectobacillus sp.
GAATCGATGCTCGTTGTGAAAGAGCTTGAAAACACAGGCATTGATTTAATTGAAATATCTGGCGGCACCTATGAAAATCCAAGCATGACCGGACGAAAGAGGAAGGAAAGCACCATCAAAAGGGAAGCCTATTTTCTTGAATATGCCGAGCACGTTCGCCAGCTTGTCTCCACTCCCATCGTCGTAACAGGGGGGTTCCGCTCTGCAAAAGGCATGCAAGCAGCCATTGAAGAAGGTGCTACCGACATGGTTGGATTGGCACGCCCGCTCGCTGTAGAACCTGATTTACCAAATAAGTTGCTCACAGGCGACAAAGCGGTTCGCACTCTTGCACCGATTGTAACAGGAGTAAAACGAATTGATGAGGGCGCCATGCTCGAGTTTATTTGGTATGAGCAACAGCTAGAGCGAATCGGGAAAGGAAAACAGCCAAACCCTACCTACAATGTTTGGCTCTCACTCGCGCAAACGATTTTTACACAAGGTAGAAATGTATTTTTAAAACGGAGAAGCCAATAGAAAAGCAGGGTCTAAACTAGACTCTGCTTTTCTTAATTGGAAATATCCTGTCGTGTAAAAACAAAAAAAGCGATCAAAAGCGATACAACTGCCCAAACAGATAGCGTAATAAGAGAGAAGCTCATCGACAATCCCTTCAGTGCTGGCAATTGCCCCGATAAATAATCAGTAAGCGCTAAATTCACACTGAATATATATCTAGCTCCTTCCCAAGACGTTGCAAATCCGCTCAAAATACTACCGGCAATCAGACCCGAGAGCATCACGCCCATTCCTGCTGGCGTATTACGGATGAGCACGGAAACCATAAAGGAAATCGTTCCAACTACAACCGCAACAAACCAAGCTAACCCATACGCCATTAAAATGTATTTCCACTGCGGGATTAGGTGAACGAAGCTTGTATTTAAACTATCATTTTGCGTAATAAAGCCTGTAAGAACAGGAAGACTCCATCCAGAATAACCGAAGACAAGACCCGAAATAAGATAAGACATCACGCCAATAATAAGCAAAATAAGCGATACAAATAGAAGCATAGTTACATATTTGCTAAGTAATATTTTCCACCTGCGAATTGGTCGGGTGAGCAACGCTTTGATTGTCCCATCACTCTGTTCGCCCGATACAATATCAATGGCAACAATCATAACGAGTAGCGGAACAAATAGCGTAATTCCTTGTTCAATGAATGCCCGCACAAAGGTAGGGGCACCTGGGGCATTTGGATTGATGCTGTGATCCAAGTAATACTGCTGCTGCGATACTTGTACCTTTAACCACGTTTTCCATTCATCCGGCAAATGGGTATTATTTAGCCGATTTTGCGTATCAACAATTTGCTGTTGCAAGGATACACGCCAATCACTTGTACCTAGACGCTGCTGCGTGGTTTCGACTTGGCGATACTGCGCGTAAACAAAAATAGGTAGTAATACAAGCAGGATTAACACGATAACAGCGACGCGCTTCTTTCGATAAATCTTTTCAGCTTCGTTATAGAGCAAACCGCCAAATTCACGCATATTCTTCCCCCCTTGTCAGCTCCATGAAAAGATCCTCTAATGTAAATACAAGTTCCTTCACACCATGTACTTCAATTCCTTGTTCCACAAACATTTTGGTATAGGCGCTAACACTTGCTAGAGACATGCGGCAAAATAGCTTATTGCCGCTATGTGTTACTTCCTTCACTCCTGCACTTAGAAGCAAGGCTTCTGCCTTTTCTACCGGCGTAACGGTCCATTCCACTCGATCTGAAGCTTTTTTAACAAGATCATCAATCGTTGCTACTGTAATCATTTTTCCGTGGTCGATAATCGCAACACGATCACAAATTAACTGCACTTCACTTAGTAAATGGCTCGAAATGAATACACTAATGTTTTGCTCCTTAACGAGCATATGAATAAACTCACGCAGTTCACGAATACCCGCAGGATCTAGACCGTTCGTTGGCTCATCTAGTATTAATAATTTTGGACTGCCAAGCAGGGCTTGGGCGATTCCTAGACGCTGCTTCATTCCAAGAGAATATGTTTTTACCTTCTCATGAATGCGCTGATCGAGATGGACCATCTTTGCAATCTCCATAATGCGTTTATCTGGGATGCCTCCGAGCATACGAGAGAATTGCTTTAAATTTTCCCAGCCAGTTAAGTAAGTATAAAGCTCAGGGTTTTCTACAATGCTACCAATTTGTCGCATCGCCTTTCGAAACCTCGTTTTCACATCAAAACCGCCAATTGCAATACTTCCTTTCGTTGGCTTGATTAACCCGACTAGCATACGTATCGTTGTCGTTTTTCCTGCACCGTTCGGTCCTAAAAAGCCAAACACTTCCCCTGCTTTTACATCAAACGCAATATTTTCTACTAGTGTTTTCTTTCCGACTACTTTCGTAAGTCCTTGAACAGAAAGAACTGAGGTCATGGATTCGTTGCTCCTTTCGCCGCAATATTAAATTGACTGACTACATCTTGCAGCAGACGGTTTGCCATCAACGTATAGCCCTTATTATTCGGATGAAAATGGTCTGAGAAAAGAAGTTCTTTCGTTCGTCCTTGAAATAAGTCGTATGTCGGTACAATATACACACCTTTGGAATCAATCGTTGATTTAATCAATACATTGTTCCAGTCAACAACGACAGAACCCGAGCCTTTTAATTCTGGTACATCTTCAAACGGATTATATAAACCGAGCCAATAAATAGGACTGTCCGGATTAATTTCACGAATCTCTGTAATAATTTTCTTCACATTCTCTTGGAACGTTGCCACATCTGGATGAAATTGTGTTAAATCCGTTTCCCCAATGGTCTGCCAGCCTGGAAATACGTCGTTTCCGCCAATTGTAATCATAATTACATTGGCCCTACTAATTGAGTATCTCACACCGTTATCGGAAAGCTGCTTAATTAATTCCGGTGTTCTTGCGCCGCTGACCGCTAAATTATTTAAAGCCACCTTTTGTTTATAATCAGTTTCCAAGCTACTTCTTAGTCTACCAATATAGCCAAGCCCTTCGTTATCCCCTACGCCCCGCGTAAGCGAATCGCCTAAGCTTATAATTTGAAGCGTATCCGCCTTTTTCGTCTCAGCAGTTACTGCAGTCTGCTTCGTAATCGCAGATGCTTTGGGATTCAGGACATCTTTCACTGCAATGGTGAACCCAAATGCAAATATTACAAGTGCAGCTGATGTTACGGCTAAGAGAAATTTGACGATTTTGGACCTCATGCATTGCCACCATCCTTCTTTATATATCATTGTAATTAGATTTTGAAATTCAACAAAAATCTTTGTTTATCAACTAACGCCCATATTATACCACCTGTAAGAAGGGAAAGAAAAAAAGTATCCCTCAATACTGGGATACTTTTTCTCGATTCGTTATTGTTTTGTCACATAATTATATACTTTCAATATGCTCTGTTGAATAGTGCAGAACTTTGCTTCCTTCGTTCATAACGTGTAGCAAGTCTACCTTACAATCGGGAAATAGTGATTGCATTTCGTCTGCAACTTCTTTTCCTTTCCCCTTATGAACATAGCAAAGTACAGTTGG
>NZ_JBXKMX010000124.1:0-2129 GCF_056992975.1 Ectobacillus sp.
CAACCAATGGGAATGCCGCCGTTACAAATGCCTCAACAAAAACAAGGTTTTCTTTCCAGATTATTAGGGCAAAAAAATCGTTCACCTTATCCATTTCAAACTCAAGCCCGTTTTCCTCAAGAAATAGGAACGAACTATCCCCAATCATTTCATCCCTATCCGCCGCAACAAAACGAACAAATGAGAAACCCATATAATAATTCTGTTAGAATGAACAGTCCTATAGCTGCACCTACTACTGCAGCCGCAACAGCCGCCTCTAAAGGGGGCGTTGGCACATTCTTTTCTAATTTGATTGCCGATCCATCTTCTATGATAGGAAACGTAGAGAAGGTTGTAAAGGTAGCGCAAACCGTGGGGCCAGTCGTTCAACAATATAGCCCTCTAATAAAAAACTTTCCGAATATAACAAAACTATTAACCTCTTTGCAAAAAAAAGAGGATAATTCTTCATCCTTACCTGTCGAAAAGGAACAAGAAGCTACTGAAAGTAAAACGAAATCAACTACCAAAACGAAATCTCGGCATATCATAGCTAAAAAAGAGGAACTCCCGCTTATGGAACCACATAACAAAGACAACAAGCCAAAATTATACGTCTAGCTTGCAATCTTTTTGTTTTCTGTCCTCTCCTCCCTTATAATAAAAAATGTACACGCAGCATCGCATATTTGCCAACCCTTTACTATAAATATTTTACTAGCATTATGTCAGCTGAGCTTTACAATATGTCCTTGTATAAAAGGAGAGGAATAATTTGGAAATTATTAAAATTGCCCCTCGTGGATATTGCTACGGGGTAGTTGATGCAATGGTTATAGCACGCAATGCAGCACTAGATCAAACATTACCTAGACCCATTTACATTTTAGGTATGATTGTGCACAATAAACATGTTACAGACGCATTTACGGAAGAAGGTATTATTACAGTAGATGGTCCAAATCGTTTGGAAATACTAGACAAGATTCAATCAGGAACCGTTATTTTTACCGCTCATGGTGTTTCTCCTGAAGTAAAAAAACGAGCAATCGAAAAAGGACTTACCACGATAGATGCTACATGCCCTGATGTTACGAAAACGCATGATTTAATTGCTGCAAAGAAAGAAGAAGGATACCATATTATTTATATTGGGAAAAAAGGGCATCCAGAGCCAGAAGGCGCTATTGGAATAGCTCCAGATATTGTTCATTTAATTAGCAAGGAAGAAGATATCGCAAACCTTACGATTCCAACCGAAAAAATATTAGTAACGAATCAAACAACGATGAGTCAGTGGGATGTATTGCATCTCATGGAAAAAATACAAGAGCGCTTTCCAACCGCCAAAGTGCATAAAGAAATTTGTCTAGCAACGCAAGTACGCCAAGAGGCAGTTGCGAAGCAAGCCGGAGAAGCGGATGTCACGATTGTTGTAGGAGATCCAAAAAGCAACAATTCCAATCGTCTTGCACAAGTATCCAAAGAAATTGCACATACGAACGCCTATCGCGTTGCAGATGTGAGTGAAATACAATTAGAATGGCTAGAAGGAGTCCATACCGTTGCAATAACTGCAGGTGCTTCTACACCGACTCCGATTACAAAAGAAGTCATCGCCTTTTTTGAACAATATGACCCTGCAAATCCCGCTACTTGGGAACGAAAACGAAACGTGCCACTGAATAAAATATTACCTAAAGTAAAACAAAAAAATTGAAATGAATTGCTCATGAGCCCAATAGAAACAAGAAACCATCCTTCATCTAAAGGATGGTTTCTTGTTTCATATGAATACAAATGGATCCGTATGTATCGTAGACGAATGAATAGTTACGTTGTAGTTCTTATTATTTAATTCCCTTTGCAATCGTTTTTGTACGCCTTTTTTCATAATCTTTTCCACATTATGTCCTGGGTCAATGACGTTTAATCCGTATGTCAGCGCATCATGTGCAACATGATAATACAAGTCTCCGGTTATGTACACATCAGCTCCGCGAAACTTTGCCTGTTTCCAATATTTATTCCCGTCTCCTCCAAGTACCGCTACTTTTCGAACACGATCCTGCAACTTTCCAACCACGCGAACCACCGGAACTTCTAAGCACTCTTTCACATAGTTTGCAAATTGTTCTACAGTCATT
>NZ_JBXKMX010000125.1:0-9290 GCF_056992975.1 Ectobacillus sp.
CTTTTGTTGACAAAATGATTCAACCACTGCAAAAACAAAATGTAAAACTAGTAGATACTTCAAACGGGGTACCACTTATAAAATACAATGGTCCCGCTGATGAAGATCAAGCAGACGCAAAGAATACGCATACACATGATATGGATCCTCACATATGGCTAGATCCAAAAAATGCTATCATTCAAGCAGAAAATATTAAAAATGTACTTTCAGATATACAACCCGCAAACAAAGATGTATTCGAAAAGAACTTCGAAGATTTAAAGAGTAAACTGGAGAAATTAGATTCACAATTTCGCGATGTTGTAAGCAACGCAAAAACAAAAGAAGTTCTTGTTTCACATGCTGCATACGGTTATTGGGAGCATGAATATGGAATTAAACAAATACCTATTGTTGGACTTTCTTCCTCTGATGAACCTTCTCAAAAGCAGCTCGCAGAAGTTGCAAAAACAGCAAAAGACCATAATATGAAATATATATTATTTGAATCATTTGCAACACCAAAAGTTGCTGATGTCGTGCAAAAAGAAACCGGAACAACGATCCTACGAATGAATCATCTAGCTACGATTTCAGATGCTGATGCCAAAGCAAACAAAGACTATGTGCAGCTTATGCAGGAAAATATTAATACGTTAAAAACCGTTTTACAATAAGAAAAAAGAGACAAAGAAATCGATATACAATTGATTTCTTTGTCTCTTTTTTTCTAAACAATCATTCTTTATTTTTCAAATACACATTTACGAAAATGTTCCTCAAACCACTCTTTATTGAGCCCCTTTCCAATTAAGACAATCTCACTCAAACGCGATTCATCATTCCGCCACTTTCGATCATACGTAGCCGCAAATAACGTATGAACACCTTGAAACACAACGCGCTTTTCTACTTGGTGTACATTTAATATTCCCTTATAACGATATAAGTAATCTCCGAGTTCACTTACAACCGCTGCCATCCATTCATTCACCTTTGTAAAGTCAAGAGGTTTCTCCTCACGCAAAGCAAAAGAAACAATTTCTTCTAAATGATTATGATGATGGGGATGGATGTGCAAGTTTTCTTTCACTTGAAATGTTGATAAGTCCAGCAATGAATGTATGTCCACTTCACAATTAGCTGTATGCATAATAGTCGCAGTAGGATTCATGCTTCGAATGCGTGATGTTATTTTATCTATAGTATCCGTTGTTACTAAGTCCACCTTATTTACTAATATGGTGTCTGCAAAAGCAAGTTGTTCCTTTGCTTCTATACCTTTTTGAAAGTGCTGTTCGATATGAAATGCGTCTACTATCGTTACGACGCCATTAATTTCAAAACTTTGTTGAATCAGTGGGTCAAGAAAGAATGTTTGAATAATAGGACCAGGGTTTGCTAGCCCTGTCGTTTCTATTAACAAACTGTCAAACTCAACATCTTGTTTTTTTACTAGTTGCTTTAAGACAACAAGTAAATCTTCGCGAACGGTACAACAAAGGCATCCATTGGTTAGTGTCACTACTTCTTCATCTGCATGAACAATAAGATCATTGTCGATTCCAATGCTCCCAATCTCATTGACAATAACGGCTATTTTTTGTCCGTGCTGCTTAGCCAAAATACGATTAACTAAAGTTGTTTTACCTGAGCCTAAATAACCAGTAAGTATAGTAACCGGGATTTTTTTTTGATTCATTCCCTTTTCAACTCCTACATCTAGATAAATAAATTCTGATCTATTTTATTTATACAAGAAAAATATTGTAGTATCATTTATCAAATATATCGAAACAAGATTTTTCCTTACCCGTAAGATGGTTCACACACTAAGATTGTAAAAAAAAATCATACACTTTATTCTTAAACAAGTCAAAAAAAATTCAAAATTAAGGAAATAAATTAGCACCATTTACACCTATAATAAAGGTGTAGAAAGAATTTGAAATACTAAGGGGGTTGTTTCCTTGAATAAGTTATACAGCTACCAAGAAATCAAAGATCGATTAGAAGCTCAAAAACAACAACTAGTAGAAAAATTAGAAACCTCTTCCATTACAGAATCGGAACGACAAGATATACAATTAACAATTGATAACTATCAATATATCTTAGATTTAGCAGATATGAATTATTATGAAAGAGGTTTTCAACGCTAAAAAAGAAGAAGGGTCATACCCTTTCTTCTTTTTTTCATTTTTGCTATCACTTCTATTTGACGGCAGGTTTTTCTTTCCCCATCATGGTAAACATAATCCAATATAGACATGCACTCACAAGCGCAAGCATGGCTATTAATATAAAGGTTACCGAATAACCAAGCCATTGTGACACAGGTATAGCAATCGGAGCAACGGTTCTCCCTATAGACCAACGAAGCATAGAAGCAGCAAAATATGAGGCACGCATATTTTCTGGAGCAATTTTAGAAACAAAGCTGTTCTGTATACCCACAACCACAATTTCTCCCAATGTAAATATGGCCATGGCAACAATCATTCCTATTACAGATGATACGTTATCAAATACAAGCATGGATAGACCATATAGTATTGAAGAAAGGATGAAAATTGTTTTTTCACTAAAACGATTAGATAACTTCGTTACAGCAACGGTAAACAATGCTACAAGTAGACCATTTTCCGCAATAATCCAACTAAAGAGGTTTTCACCCGTAATGAAAAAATGGAAAAAAAACTGTCCATGGATAATTTCTTTTATATATACAGCTAATAAGAGATCAATTTGAGTATACGTTTGAGCAATGAAAATTCCAGCAAGGATAAAAACAAAAAAAATACGATCTTGAAAAATAACCTTATAATTACTTACTTGTTCCTTAAGGACAGTAATCCACGATTTATTATTTACTTCTGTATGAATCGGCATCGTTTCACGAATATAAATTTGAAAAATAAAAGCGAGTATCACATTTACAATTGTACTAACAAGTAATAATTCAAAACGGTGTGTAAAGAAAAAATAAGCCCCAATAATAGGACCTGCCACAACGTTTATATTAATTGCAGTATAAAAAACGGCAAATACATTGCTTTGTTTATCTTCTTCTATAGTATCTGAAACCATTGCAGCACTTGCTGGATAATACAGGGATCCCATAATACCAAGTAAAGAGAATGCTATAAAGGTTAATAGCGGTGACTCTAAAACCGATGAATTTGCAAAAGTAAATAGTATAAAAGCAAAACTTTGAACAAATGTACTAATGACCATCATTCTCTTACGTCCATATGTATCCGCTAAGTATCCTCCGAATAAAGTAGCCAACACAGACAGAAACTGAGAGGCAATTAGAAGATAACCAGCCATCTCTTTCCCAAATGAATCGGAAAAATAAATAGCCATAAACGGTAGTAACATCCAGTAAAATAAACCATACAAAGACTCACCGATTAAACGAATTTTTAAATTAAGATTCCATTCTTTCCACTTCACAACTTTTCTCCTCGTTAAAAAGACACCAAAAAAACAATAACTCTGTTTTATCACATATAAGATTTATTTAGGATCAGGTTTACTTGTCACTAAAAAATGTTTCTCAGATATATATAAATCATGCTCTAATTCGTGACCTAAGTACGATCTCAGTTTCATCGAACTAATTTTGCGATCAGAATCCCCATCAATAATTGGGAATGTCTCTTTATCAACTACATATAAATCCACTGCTCGCTGCACAGCATCTATTTCTTTCACAAATAATCTATTTTCCTCTGAATCTTCAAAAACTTCAAGTGTCTCTCTCGTAACTAAGAACGAATTGGTTGGTGTTGCAGGCAAATATGGCTTTAAGATTTTATAGTTTATTGTATAGTCCTCATTTACGAGTACAGTATAAGTAATACGTGTGTTATGCTCAAGAAATTGCGCCATCGCCTGTTCTACTTCTTCCTTCGTAATCTCTCTTTCTTCGCTTACTTGTTTAAAGAAGTGAAACATGACATTCCCTCCCTTTCTTTATCTTTATTGTATCATATATAATTTTTAAATATTAGAAAAAGTATAAAAAGAAGCACTTCGCTTTGGTTTTCAGTCAAAGAAAACACAAAAAAACCGATGCCATTGTAGCATCGGTTTTCTCCTAATTGTTTATCGTTTTTCAACCGGTTTTTTCCAAATACCGAGCATAATTGCTGATACTGCGGATCCGATTAAAATAGCTACCAAGTAAAGAAGTGGATGATTCACAAGCGGGATAACGAAGATTCCGCCGTGCGGTGCTGGTAGTGTAATTCCAAATGCCTCTGTAAGTGCACCTGCTAATGCAGATCCGACAATACAGCTTGCAATAACACGAACTGGGTCAGCTGCTGCGAATGGAATCGCACCTTCTGTAATAAATGAGGCACCCATGATGTAGTTCGTAAGACCTGATTCACGTTCAGCAGCTGTAAATTTATTTTTAAAGAACGTAGTTGCAAGTGCAATACCTAATGGAGGAACCATGCCTCCAGCCATTACTGCTGCGTGCGGGCCAAAATTATTTGATGCAATTGCTGCTAAACCGAATGTAAAGGCTGCTTTATTAATTGGACCACCCATATCGACTGCCATCATACCGCCAAGCAGTAAACCAAGCAAAATTGCGTTTGTTCCACTTAAGCCATTTAACCAAGCTGTTAAAGATTTATTGATAAATACAACTGGATCATTAATCACTAATACCATAATCAAACCTGTAATCATTACACCGAACAACGGATACAATAGAACTGGTTTAATACCTTCTAGTTGCTGAGGAAGACCTGAGAATGCTTTTTTCAACCCTAGAACAACATAACCTGCAAGGAAACCGGCAATCAAACCACCCAAGAAACCAGCGCCAGCTTGTGCTGCCAAGTAACCACCAACCATACCTGGTGCAAACCCTGGACGATCTGCAATACTACTTGCAATAAACCCTGCTAATACCGGTACGATGAAGAAGAACGCTCCTGTACCGCCACCAATTTTCATTAATGTTGAAGCAATCGGCCCTTCTGCATGAATTCCGCCGAATGCAAATGCAAGTGCGATTAAAATACCACCGCCTACAACGAATGGTAGCATATTTGATACACCACTCATTAGATGCTTATAAATTCCTGTACCACTTCTTTTTTCTGTTTTTTCACTAGAACCACTTGCTTTGTAAAGAGGTGCATCCTGAGAAACAGCACGATTTAATAGCTCTTCTGGCTTACGAATCCCTGCTGCAACTGGAACTTCAATAACATGTTTTCCAGCAAAACGATCCATATCCACTTTCTTGTCTGCAGCTACAATAATCGCAACGGCATCACGAATTTCTTCGTCAGTTAACTTATTTTTCACTCCAGTAGATCCGTTCGTTTCTACTTTGATTTCAATACCCATTTCTTTCGCTTTATTCTTTAAAGAATCGGCTGCCATATACGTATGAGCAATACCAGTCGGACATGCAGTAACCGCTAGTACTTTCCCTTTTGATTCCACAGCACTACTTTCTTCTGCTTTTTCTTCTTCTTCCACTTGTTTTTCTTTCTCATCAATATAGCGAATCACATCTTCCGGCGTTTGCGCTGAAAGTAATTTCGTACGAAAAGCCGTATCCATTAAGAATGTAGAAAGCCGAGATAACGTTTCTAAATGGGTGTTGTTTGCGCCTTCACTTGCTGCAATCATAAAAAACAAGTGGGAAGGTTGTCCATCTAATGCGTCATAGTCAATCCCTGCTTCTGATTTACCAAAGCAAATGGCTGGAGTTTTAACTGCAGCTGTCTTAGCATGTGGAATTGCAATCCCTTCTCCTATACCAGTTGTACTTTGAGACTCACGCTTTAAAATGGCTTCCTTGTATTTTGCCTTATCATTTAATCTTCCGCTACTGGCAAGCTTGTTAACAAGCTCGTCGATTGCTTCAAACTTTGAAGTTGCTTTTAAATCAATAATAATTGTATCTTTTTTAAGTAATTCAGTAATTTTCATTCTACTCCCTCATTTCTATAGAGTTTTTATTGTAACTTGTGACAAGAGTTCTTCTATTTTTTCTTTCGTTGCTAAATCGGATGAAAAAGCAGTCGCACTACCCGTTGCAACCCCAAAACGAAAAGATTCTGTCACATTCTTTGTTTTTACATAAGTTCCCAGAAAACCAGCTACGAGTGAATCTCCAGCTCCTACGGAATTTACTACTGTTCCCTTTGGTACATTTGCAACGTAGCTTTCTTCCTTTGTAAGAAGAAGAGCACCCTCACCAGCCATCGAAACTACGACATGTTCTGCACCCATCTCAATCAGCTTTCTTCCATATTTTGCAGCATCTTGAACAGAGGTGATTGAAACGTCAAACAAGTCTCCTAATTCATGGTGATTTGGCTTAATAAAAAACGGGTGAAAAGCAACAACATCAAGTAACGTTTTCCCACTTGCATCAACCGCTACCTTAACCCCGCGTTCCAAACATTTTTCCGTTACCAACTTGTAAAATGTACTTGGTAGGGAATACGGAATACTTCCTGCTAGAACAAGGATGCTATCATTGGGAATGCTGTTAATTTTATCAATTAGCTCATTCAGCTGTGCTTCTGTAATATCTGGACCTTTTCCGTTTATTTCGGTTTCTTTTTGAGATTTTAATTTAATATTAATGCGTGAATCACCATTTACCATTACAAAGTCTGTTTGTACTTTTTCTTTTTCCAATTCTAATTGAATAAATCCACCTGTAAATCCTCCTAGAAAGCCTAGTGCCTTTGTAGGAACATCTAATCGATGTAAGACGCGAGAAACATTAATTCCTTTACCGCCTGGATACTTTTCTTCAGAATCAACTCGGTTTACCTTGTTTTCTTCAAACTGGTCAACGCGAATTACATAATCTACTGAAGGATTTAATGTTACTGTATAAATCATATATTCACGACCTTTATTGTTGTTTTTTGCATAAAGGATGCGAGTTCTTCATCCTCCATCTGTGTAGTAATAATAGTTGCTGCTGATAAATCTGCAATTTTCACAAAAGATACTTCTGAAAATTTCGATGGATCTGCTACTACATAACTAGTATTTGATAAATCTAATGCTGTTTTCTTTAGCAATGCTTCCTCTGGGTCAGGCGTTGTATATCCATGGACCGGATGTACACCATTGGTCCCTAGAAAGCAAATGTCAAAGCGAAATTTCAATAACGTTTCTAATGCTGTACTTCCTACTAGCGCTCTTGTATTACTTTTCATCATGCCGCCAATTAAATAGGCACGTATATTAGATTGTACCAACGCTTCAATATGCATAAGACCATTTGTCACAACAGTAATATCTTTACCACTTATATAGGGAATTATTTCATATGTTGTACTACCTGCATCCAAATAGATACAAGTTCCATCCTCTATTAAAGATGCAGCATAATGACCGATTAATTTCTTTTCTTGAATGTTCTTGAACGTTTTTTCGCTCATGCTAAGTTCTTTTCCCTTTGCTTGCAATGATGAGGCACCGCCATGAACACGCTTTAAATAATTTTTCTGTTCAAGTAGAATCAAATCTCTTCGAATAGTTGATTCAGATGAATCAGTAGATTCTATAAGATCTTGTAGCTTAACAATCCCTTGTTTCTTTACTAAATCTAAGATGATTTGATGTCTTTCTTCTGTTAACAACTTTGCACCTCCTCATAGCCTTATCATACAGAAAGCCCTTTCATTTTACAATCAAAATCATTTATTTTCTTTCAAAAAAAATCAATATCGTTCACAATTCATTCAAACGTGCATGCTTATTCATTTATTTCCCATACTTCTAAACTTGCACAAGTATTCATATAAATTAGGTGACAAGCAAGAAAGGATGATGGCATGAACGAGCAACAATGGAAAACGACGAAGCGAGTTGCGGCAACATATATAGGAACCGTTGTAGGCGCTGGATTTGCAACCGGGAGAGAAATTGTTGAATTTTTCACAGTTCATGGTACATATGGAACCATTGGGATTCTACTAAGTGGAATATTATTTATTACAATCGGAACAAAAATGATGATATTAGCATGTAAAATTCGGGCGTATTCCGCACAGGAATTCAATATATATTTATTCGGTAATATTGCAGGAAATATTGTAAATGCAATGCTTCTTTTCATTTTACTTAGTGTCACGAGTGTTATGCTTGCCGGGGCAGGCGCAGTGTTTGAAGAACAATTGAGACTTCCTCGGCAGCTTGGAATTGTACTGACTATCATTGCTTGTATTCTTATTCTATCGCGCGGATTACAAGGGGTATTCGAGGTGAATTCTCTTGTTGTGCCAATCATGATGATCTTTATTATTGGCCTCTACTGTACAACTCTATCCAATACATGGACGACTACTCTTCTTTCCTTTCCTGATGAGAGTTGGAATATAAAGTGGTTTACAAGTCCCATCACCTATGTCGCCATGAATCTAGCCCTTGCACAAAGTGTTCTCGTTCCATTGGCTTACGAAGTAAATGATGAAACTGTCATGAAATGGGGTGGAATATTTGGCGGGCTTGGTTTATTCCTAATCTTACTATGTAGTCAACTAGCCATTTTAACCGTCGATCAATTTTATGAGTATAGCATACCTATGGCGGAGGTCGTTCGAAACTTCAACTCAGTCTTTCATTTTTTCTTTGTTCTTATTATTTTTGGCGAGGTATTTACAACACTAATTGGAAATATATACGGTATGACAAAACAATTACAATCCATGACAAGGCGGCGCAGCAATAGCTATATATACATCATACTTTTAGTAGCTTATCTTATCAGTTTTATTAACTATAGCCATTTATTGCATATTTTATATCCATTAATTGGTTGGGTTAGCATTATCCTACTTCCACTTATCGCCATCAAGAAAGTGGAACATTAGATATGTAAAAAAAAAGACAAGTACAATTCTGTACTCATCTTAATTCATAAGTAAGTAGTACCTACTATTCGCAATCCTCACAAACTTCCCAATACATTGTAAATTGGATAGAGAAAGGAGGTTTTACATTAACTTTCAGCATCCGACTAGGCATACGTTCAAGCACAAATTGAATACTTTCTTCGTCTTCATCTTTTATAACTGTAACCTTGCTAATTGGTATCCTTTGAACATCCACAAGGGGGATTCCATCACTATAGAGAGAAAGCTTTACTTCATCTTCATCATTATACTGAATAGATAGTGTTCTTCCTACTGCTACCTCTTCGTCTTGAATTGCATACTGATTATCTTTCTCGACTAGATAATAGGAATGAAATCCACGATTATCTATACTTACACTTTTTTTAAAAAATGCTTGTAATGTTT